>JAFVYX010000312.1 GCA_017500625.1 Clostridia bacterium
GCGGCGGCGAAAGAGAGATCAAGGCACCCGCGGTCGAGGCGCCCGAGTACCTTTACAATGAGCACGACGAGCGCGCCGCCGCCCCCGACTGGGATGCCGAGGGCAGCGTGACGGTGGTCTGCCCCGCCTGCGGCGCCGAGGCGGTGGCCGAGGCCGAGGTGATGACCGTCACCTGTGCCTTCTGCGGCAGCCATTACGTGACCGAGCCGAGAAAGGCCCTGCCGATCCTGCGCCCCGAGACGATGATCCCCCACAAGATCCCGAAGGAGCGGGCCGACGCGCTGTTCTCTGGCTGGGTGAAAAAGCGTTTTTTTGCTCCGCGCGCCTTCCGCCGCGCACGGCACAGCCCCGATATGAAGGGCGTGTATCTCCCCTTTTTCACCTTTGACACCGATATGACCACGGGCTACTCGGGCCAGGGCGGCCGCCGCCGCACGGTGACCTACACCGTCCGCGTGAACGGCAAAACGCAGACGCGGACGCGCACGGTGGTGGACTGGTACCCCGTGGCGGGAAACCGCAGCGAGTATTTTGACGATACCCCCTTTTGCGCCTCAAGCTCGATCGATGAGAAGATGCTCAAAAAGCTCGGGCCGTTCAGCTTAAAGACCCTGAACGTCTACGATCCCGCGTACCTTGCGGGCTTCTTTGCCGAGCGCTACACTCTGGGCCTTGGCGAGGGCTTCTCTCGCGTGAAGCCCGAGGTCGAGCGGCGTATGCAACGCTCGATCGAGGCGTCGCTCGGCTACGACACCT
This sequence comes from Clostridia bacterium, assembly GCA_017500625.1. The sequence continues at coordinate 757 of JAFVYX010000312.1, forward strand.
ACCGCCTGATGCAGTACCGTCACGCCTACAACAAGATCTCCTTTAAGCACATTCTGCTCCCCGTGTGGCTCTCCTCCTACCGCTTCCGCGGCAAGGTCTACCGCTTTATGGTGAACGGGGAAACGGGGCGCGTGGCGGGCAAGGCGCCCGTGTCGCCCCTGCGCGTTTTGTTGGCCGTTTTGGCGGCGATCGGCCTTTCGGCGCTCCTTTTCTGGCTCTTTACCCTCATCGGGGAGACGGGGGCCACGATGCTCCTGCCCGAGGGAGAGGCCGCCGTTATGGAGCTTGCGCCCACAGTCGAGGCCGCGCTCCTTCCCCCACCGATGTAAGACATGGGGCAAGCACACCGTGCTTGCCCTTTTGTGTATGAAATTTTCAAATAATTTACAACTTATAAAAACTCTATTCTTCACTCGAGCACGCACGGCGTGTAAAATAAATAGCGTAATACGAGAAAAAAGAGGTGCTTATGCTTCGCTTAACCAACATCACCAAGGATTACGTGACCGCCACCGAGACCGTCAAGGCCCTGCGCGGCGTGTCGCTCTCCTTCCGCAAGAATGAGTTCGTCTCGATCCTCGGCCCCTCGGGCTGTGGCAAGACCACGCTCCTCAACATCATCGGCGGTCTTGACCGCTACACGGGCGGCGATCTTTCGATTGGCGGCCGCTCGACGGCCGAGTTCTCGGACCGCGACTGGGACGTCTACCGTAACCACCGCGTGGGCTTTATCTTCCAGAGCTACAACCTCATTCCCCACCAGACGATCCTCGGTAACGTTGAGCTGGCGCTGACGATCGCGGGGGTGTCCCGCGAGGAGCGCGTCCGCCGTGCGATGCGCGCCCTCGACCGCGTGGGCCTGGCGGGAATGTACTATAAGCGTCCCAATCAGCTCTCGGGCGGTCAGTGCCAGCGCGTGGCGATCGCACGGGCGCTGGTGAACGATCCCGAGATCCTTCTGGCCGACGAGCCGACGGGTGCCCTCGACACCGTGACGAGCGGGCAGATCATGGACCTGATCCGCGAGATCTCGGGTGAGCGCCTGGTCATCATGGTCACCCACAACCCCGAGCTGGCCGACGCCTACTCGACGCGCATCGTGCGCCTGCTTGACGGACTGGTGGTGGAGGACACCAACCCCTTCGCCGAGGCCGACGAGATCGCCGAGTGCCAAGCCGACGAGGCCGAGGAGGCCGAGGCGTGGGCGGCGACCGAGGCCGCGCTGCGCAAGAGCGGTGCCTCTGACCGCGCCGTGGCCCGTGAGAAAAAGCGCCGCCGTGAGCGCGCCAAGATGTCCTTCTTCACCGCCTTCCGCCTGTCGGCAAGGAACCTGCTCTCCAAGCGCCGCCGCACGGCGCTCGTTGGCTTTGCGGGCTCGATCGGCATCATCGGCATCGCGCTCGTTCTCGCGATGTCGGCGGGGATCCGCGGGTACGTCGCCTCGATGCAGGACGATATGCTCTCGGGTAACCCCATTACCGTGACCAAGGTGACCTACGACCTTTCGGCCCTTACGGGCATGATGTCCACCGAGGAAAAGGCCGAGCTTCTCTCTGATCACGTGCGCGTCAATTCGCTCATCGAGTACCTCGCCAAGACCGCCGAATCGATGAAGGACCTGCAGATCCACAACGAGCTGACCAAGGAATACACCAATTACGTCCTTGCGATGCCCGAGGAGTACCGCGCCGCGATCCAGGTCGATTACGGCCTTGACCTTTCCCACGCGATCTACACGAGCCGCACCCTGCTTGACGGCACGAAGGATCACCCCTCGGTCACGGCGCTGACAGCCAAGTACACCGCCATGATCGAGAAGACCGAGTTCCGCGAGTTTGCCTCCTATGCGACCTCGCTCGGTCAGCTGATGGCCGAGGCCCCCGACAACGACGAGTACCTCCTTTCGCAGTACGATGTGCTTTCGGGCAAGCTGGCCACCGAGAAAAACGAGGTGATGCTGGTGGTGTCGAAGGACACCGAGCTTACCGACATTACCCTCGCCAAGCTCGGCTTCTATACCGAGGAGCAGTTTTTGAACCTCCTCTACGATGCCACGGGGGACGAGCGGTATGACGAGGACCTCCGCAAGCCCCAGTTCGCCTACACCGAGCTTGTCGGCAAGCAGCTGACCTTCTACCCGAACGACGCGATCTATAAGAAGAATCCCTTGTACGCCGCCTCGCCCCTGTCAAGTCTTGTTTACAACTATGCCGATGATGAGACAGACATTGCCGAGGCCGACAAGGAGGGCGCCCTCTCGCTCCGCGTGGTGGGCATTCTCCGTCCGAAGGAGGAGATCTCCTTTGGCTGCCTCACCTCGGGCCTCTATTACACCAAGGGCCTGGCCGACTACGCACGGAGCGTGAACTACGACTCCGAGATCGCCACAGCGCTCCGCGCCTCGGGCAGCGATGCCCTGACGGGCGGCGAGGCGGTCTACACCCCGCCCTTCCCCGGCGCGCAGGCCATGTCCCTGCGCCTCGGTGCCTCCTTTGAGTATAGTTACCTCGATCCTAACACCAAGACCTACGCGACCGACGTCGGGTACGTGGGCGGCTCCTTCTTTGAGTCGCTTGACCTCTCCCAGATGATGGGCGGCGGGCTTGGCGGCGGCACGGGCAGCGGCACGGGTGGCACGGGCAGCGGCGCGGGCAGCGACAACGGCCTCGCGTTCTCAAACCCCTACGGGCTCGTTTCCCTGACGCTTGCCGACCTCGGCGCGGCCGACACCCCCACCTCCTTCACGATCTACCCCCGCGACTTTGACAACAAGGACCTTGTGACGGCGTGGCTCGATGCGTGGAACGAGGAGGGCGACATCACGGTGACGGTGGACGGTGCCGAGAAGACGCTCACCTACGACGACCGCAACGACGTCACCTACACCGACACGCTCTCGCTTGTCATCGCGCTCATCGACTCGATGATCAGCGTGGTGTCCACCGCCCTCATCGCCTTCACCTCGGTTTCTCTCCTGGTTTCGACCGTGATGATCGGGATCCTCACCTACGTCTCGGTGGTCGAGCGCATCAAGGAGATCGGCGTCATTCGCTCGCTCGGTGGCCGCAAGCGTGACGTGCGCCACCTCTTCAATGCCGAGACCTTCATCATCGGCTTTCTGTCGGGCCTCATCGGCGTCCTTGTGACCGCGGCGCTCGCCCTCCTTGTGAATCTGCTCATCAAGGTGCTGGCCGACGTCACGATCACGGCCTATCTGCCCCTCGGCCAGGCGCTCCTGCTCATCGCCCTCAGCGTTGGGCTTACGCTCATCTCGGGCCTCATTCCCGCCTCGGCCGCGGCGCGCAAGGACCCCGTGAACGCCCTGCGCACCGAGTAAGCCATAAAAAAGAAAAAGCCCCCGCGGGGGCTTTTTCCTTTACCTATTGAAATGACCGCCGATCTATGGTAAAATAGAGGAAAGAAATCGAAACGAGGATCGACCCATGGAATACCGTACCGAGCACGACTCAATGGGAGAGGTGCGCGTTCCCTGCGACCGCTATTACGGAGCGCAGACCGCGCGCAGTCTTGAAAACTTTAAGATCGGGGAGCATCGCATGCCCGAGGCCGTCATTCGTGCCCTCGGTGCCCTGAAGCTGGCGGCGGCGCGCGCAAACGCCCGTCTTGTGCCCGACCGTATGACAGCCGAGAAATGCGCCGCCATCGAGGCCGCCGCGCGTGAGGTCATGGACGGCACGCTCCTTGACCACTTCCCTCTTGTGTCAATATATTTTAAAAACAGGTATACTGTACATGACTGTAACTATCGCTGGTTTGACCTGATAATGAAAACATGAAGCTGGAGATACAGAGACGCTTAGCCGA
>JAFVYX010000313.1 GCA_017500625.1 Clostridia bacterium
ATGCCGCAATGCGTGCCGACGGAGCACACGACGGCATACTGAAGTATATGGCGGACTATACCGCCGGCCCTCTCTTTGAGACGGGATATTTTGTCCGTCACAAAAGAAACGCCCCCCTCTATGCCGAGATCGCGAAGAATTTCCCGCGTGGCGCGGGACTTGGCGTGCGCGTTTACGTCCATCCGCACACCTTTGGAGAGGCGGATTTCTCCTTGACCGCACCGCGTGCCAATACTCCGCTTCCCATCGCGGGCGCTGTCCTCGGCAGCGCGGGGATCCCTGCCGTCTATCACGGCAAGGGCTTTACCGCCGCCGCCTTTGGCGAGGACGTGCGCAAACTTTCGGAGGAGGCGTTTGAAAACGGCATGATCCTTGACGCCGTTTCTGCCATCATCCTGACCGAACGCGGCGTGGACGTCGGCATTGCCTCCTATGAGGGCTTTGAAAATAAGACCTATACCTACCTTTCTACGGGAAAGGAGGGAGAGATCGCACCCGTGCGCTTTGCCGATTCCCGTCAGCTGAAGGCAACGCTTGCTCCCACCGCCGAAATTGTGATGACGGCGTATTGCGGAACGAAGGAGGAGCCCTTCGCCTATACCTATGAGAACGCCGATGGGGTGCGCTTCCTCGTTTACCTTTCCGATTACGGCACGTGGACGGAGGGAACGGGACTCTTCGATTCCTGCATCCACCATCCCGTACTCACCCGCGCGCTCCCTTGGCTCTCCCGTCACCCCCTCCCCATCGTGGGCGAGGCACATCCGGGATTGTATCTGCTCGCCGATCGCGACGAGGAAGGGACGTCACTTCTCTTCGTCAACTGCTTTGCCGACGAGATCATCACCCCCGTTTTCACTCTTGACGAGTGCTACGCGGATGCTCGCGTCTTGGGGGCTTCCGCCCACACGGACGGCAACCGCCTCGTCTTTGACACCGATATTCCGCCCTATGCCGCCGTAACGGTGCGCCTCACAAAGTAATATGAAAACGACGATCTTACTTATCCGCCACGGCTTTTCCACCTCCAACGAGGACGCCACCTTAACGGGGCAGAGCGACGCCCCGCTCACCCCGCTCGGACGCCTTCAGGGGGATGCTGCCTCGCGTTATCTGCTCGAAAACTATAAAATAGACGCCGTCTATTCCTCCGACCTCTCCCGTGCCGTGGATACCGTGCGGCTGCTTGCCGCGGCGGGATATCCCGTCAAGACCGATCCCGCTCTCCGCGAGATGTCCTGCGGTGCGTGGGAGGGGGAGAAGATCGCCCTCCTAAAGGAGCGCTACGGCGAGACCTACGCCCGTTGGTCGGACGCCGACGATACCGTCGTCCCCGAGGGCGGGGAAGCGTGGTCGGCGGTATCAAAACGGATGCTTGCCGCCCTTCTTAAAATCGCGGAAGCCCACGCGGGGGAGACGGTGGCGGTCGCCACCCACGGCGGTGCGCTTCGCGCCCTGCGCGGCGCCTACCTCGGGATCCCCATGGAAGCGTGGAAGGAAAAGCTCCCTTACGCCCCCAACGCCTCCACCACCGTCGTCGTTTATGAAAACGGTGCGTTTACCGAGGAGGCGGTCATTGACGGCTATCTCGGAGACTTAAAAACCGAAATGCCGCGCGGACTGTGACACACGCGCAGAATATGACAACGAAATTGCATTTTTTCGTCATTTTCCTGCGATTTTCTCTTGACAAGCGCGACCGTTTCCTCTATAATAAGAATAGTGAACCGATGCTATCCTACGAAACGAAAGGAAAACCAGCATGAAAGCGATCACACGAGCCAATATTATCATGCCCGACCACGTGATCCCGAACGGTGTCATCCTTTGTGACGGCGACGTCATCGTCGCGGTCGGCAAGGCAAAGGACGTTCCCATTCCCGAGGGTGCCGAGATCATCGACGCCGAGAACCTCTACGTTGGTCCCGGGCTTATCGATATCCATACCCACGCCGCAGGCGGCGTCTATTTTACCGAGGATCCCGTGTTCTGCGGTAAGGAGCTGTTAAAGCACGGCGTGACGAGCGTGCTTCCCGCGCTCTACTATAGCCTTGATAAGGACGCCTTCGTTGCCGCCATCGAAAAGATCAACGCGGCGTACGAGGAAGGGAAGTTCCCGAACTTCCTCGGCTACTATATGGAGGGTCCCTACCTTAACCCCGGCTTCGGCTGTAACCAGGACAAAAACAGCTGGCGCTTCGGCGTCTTCCGTGAGGATTACGCTCCCCTCATTGAAAAATCCAAGAAATACACCAAGGTTTGGTGCATCGCACCCGAGAGGGAAGGGATCGAGGACTTCGTCCGCGACGTCAAGCGTGAGATCCCCTCTTGCGTCTTCGCGGTGGCGCACAGCGCCGCCACCCCCGAGCAGGTGGAGCATTTCATCCCCTACGGCTTGAAGATCGCCACCCACCACACCAACGCCACGGGCACCATCGAGCATTATTCCGAATGCCGCGGCGTCTGCGTGGACGAGGCAGTCAACTACAACAAGGAAATCTACGCGGAGCTGATCTGCGACCGTATCGGCGCGCACGTCGTTCCGTATATGCAAAGGCTCGTCCGCCGCGTCAAGGGCGACGACCGCCTCATCCTCATCTCCGATCAGTTCGTGGACGACGGACCCGTGCCGGAGGGCTTTGAGGAAGCCACCGACATCAACTTTGACCACGCGGGAGAGATCGCGGGTTCGGCAATGACGCTGGATCTTGCCTGCCGCAACGTCCTCTTCCATATGGGCTGCTCGGTGTGCGACTCCTTCCGCTTCGCCTCCACCAACCCCGCGCGTGCGCTCGGGCTCTGGGACAGAGGCACGATCGCCGTCGGTAACGTCGCCGACCTCGTTTTCGTGGATCAATTTTTTGAGATAAAA
>JAFVYX010000034.1 GCA_017500625.1 Clostridia bacterium
AATCCCTTGCCGCGGTACTCGTTGACCACGGTGTAGGTGGGGCTTCGCACCGCCGCCCCGGGCGCCACCGCCGAGGCAAAGCCGCGGCAAAAGGCGGTCTTGCCCACCCCCATCTCGCCAAAAAGAGCGAGAAAGAGACGGCGCCGCCCCGAGGCCAGCGTGCGCTCACCGATCGCCCGTCCGAGGGCCTCGGTCTCGGTGGCAGAGGTCGTTTTATAGTCCTTCATTCGGTTTTCCTCACGTAATGGCGGCAAGGTAGGCATCGGCCCCCTCGCCGAAAAGGTAGGTAAGCGCCTCGCGGTACTCGCGCTCGGCACGCGCGGCGCGCTCGGCCGCCCCTCGGCTCACGTCACGCACCGCACGCAGAAGCGTGTTCTTCGGCGTGTCGTCGGGGTCGGTCAGCTCCATCGCCGTCACGCGGTAGCCCGCCGCCGAAAGGCGCAGGGCGCGCAGACCGTCGGTCAGCGATTCGGAAAGCTTCTGGCAGAGCTGCGGCTCCCGCGCCGCAAACGCGAGGGGAGGACAGTTGAGATGCCGCGCCAGCGTGCGGTGACAGCAGGGAGTCGAGAGCACTGCGTCCGCCCCGAGAGAAATGGCCGTGCCAAGCACCAGGTCGGTCGCAATGTCGCAGGCGTGAAGCGAGACCACAAGATGCGGGTGCCCCGCGGGCGTCCGCCGCACGTCCTCGCAAAGGAAGCGCATACCGCGAAAGCCGAGCCGCGCGGCCGCGTCGGCACAGAAGTCCATCACGTCCTGCTTGAGGTCAAGGCAGAGCATATCCACCTCGCGTCCCAGCATATTCGCAAAGTAATGGTAAACGGCAAAGCTCAGATAGCTCTTGCCGCAGCAAAGATCGTACACCGTGAGCGGCCCCTTGGCGGGAAGGGCGGGTACCACCGCCTCAAGATGCTCAAGGAAACGGTTGATCTGGCGGAACTTCGCCTGCTTTTTGTCGTGAATGCGCCCACGCTCGTCGGCAACCCCCAAAAGTCGCAGAAAGGGCTCGTCCCCCACGAGAAGGTGGCGCTTTTGGCGGTCAAGCCCCTCGGTGGGGAGCGTCACTCCCACCGTCGAGAGGGCCGCGCGCAGGGTGCGCTTGCAAAGAAGCGTCTCCTTGCCTCCCGTACTGCGGCGGTACTCGGCATCGCCCGCGCTTGTCAGAAGATTGATCTGCGCGTAGGGGGCGCAAAGCTCACGGAGCGCCTCGGTGTCCGTCGGCACCGGAAGGCGGCTGTGGCGCACCTTGCCGTCCGCCTCGGCCGCTTCGAGAGCCAGCACCGTCTTATCGCGGAAAAGGCAGAGCCGTCCCGTCACCTTAGGCGCCGCTCCGTCCGCAGGGCGGGATAGCACCAAGCGGCGCAGGGCACCGCCGTCGGCGGCCAATGCGACGAGCGAGAGGATCTCGTCAAGCGGCTTATTTTCCACCCGTCGTACCCCCCTTGTCTTTTTTGCCGAAGGAGAGCTTGTTCTCCTCGTGCCGCCAGAGACGGCCGATGTTCTTTCTGTGGCAGAGAATGACGATCGCGGCGAAGATCACGCCGAACAGCATGATCCCCGCATCGTAAAAGCCCTGCTCGTCACCCGTGAAGATGAAGGCCTGCATATACCCCTGAAGCGATAGCGGCAGAAGAAACGCCGCGGTGATCGAGCCGAGAGAGACGTATCTCGTCAACCAAACCAGGAGAATGAAGGAAAGGATCAGCACAAGAAACACGGGGGGCGAAAGGACAAGGATCGCCGTAGCGGCGCAAAGCACGCCCTTGCCGCCGCGGAAGCGGTAGTAGATCGGCTTGATGTGGCCAATGACGCAAAAGAGCGCCGCGATCCAGCACATCGGACTGAACGAGAGCGCCTTCAGGTAGCTGAAGCCGCAAAAAACTCCCGCAATGAGAACGGCCAGCACCGTCTTGAAAAGGTCACCGAAAAGCGTTAAGAGCGCCGCTTTCTTGCCGTACACGCGGAGCATGTTGGTAAGCCCCGCGTTGCCGCTCCCCTTCTCACGGATATCCTCGCGGTACAAAAGACGCGAGAGGAGCACCGCGCTGTTGATGCTGCCGAGAAGATAAGCCACTGCCGCCAAGAGCGCCACGATGAGGTAGGGCACCGTCTCAGCACCCGGAGCGATCCTTGTGGCATACAGCCCGTATTGCAAAATATCCCAAAGCATAGCGTATCTCCTTAAACGCGATCGTCGGGCGCTCGCGCGCCCACGTCGGAACGGTTACTTTAATACATAATGTATTATACCAAAACCACGAATAAAGTCAAGGGGTAAGCGCACCTCGCGCCGCCTTTTCGCAAAAGACCTTGCATTTTTTTCGCGGCTTTGCTATACTTGGGGTGAGAGGAGGTGGCGCTGTGAGAAATGCCGTCCGAGAGCTGTTTTTGACCGAGGGCATCGAGGCCTTCGGCGTTTTGCCGTACGCGGCATGTCGGGAGACGTATCCCACCCTTCTTGCGCGTCGGGATCCCACCTTTACTCCGCGGAGCGTCCTCGTCTTTCTCGTGCCCTACTACACGGGCCCTGCCGAAAACCTCTCGCTTTATGCCGTCAGCCGCGATTACCACCTCTATATGCGCACGCTTGCCGAGCGCCTTGCGGCCACCCTTGCCACCGCATATCCCACCGCCAAATTCCTTTCGTTCTCGGATCATTCCCCGATCGATGAGCGCCACGCCGCCGCCTCGCTCGGCCTCGGGCTTCTCGGCGATAACGGGCTTCTCATACATAAAAAGTACGGCTCCCTCGTCTTTATCGGCGAGGTGTTCTCGGATCTCCCCGCGCCCCCCGATGCCGCCACCATTCCCCCCGCGAGCTGTGAGCATTGCGGCGCTTGCCGCCGCGCCTGCCCCACGGGCGCCCTCACGGGGGGCGGCGATTGCCTCTCGGAGCTGACCCAAAGGAAGGGGGCCCTGCCCCCCGAGGCCTTTCTGCTGATGCGCCGCCACGCGACGGTTTGGGGCTGCGACCTCTGCCAGACCGCTTGCCCCCACACGCGCCGCGCGATCGCCGCGAACGCCACGACCCCGATCGCCTTCTTCCACGAGGCGCGCCTGCCGCACCTTACTCTCGCCACCCTCGCCGCCATGAGCGATGAGGAATTCTCCGAGCGCGCCTACGCCTGGCGCGGCCGCAAAACGATCGAGCGCAACCTCACAGAATACGAAAAAACGCCCTGAACGGCGTTTTTTTCTTTTTGCCCTATGCCGCCCGTGATACCGCGAGCGGTATGCGAACCTACGCCGCTCGCTGCGCTCGGGATAGGTCGAAGCTGCGAATAGGCCGAACAAAAAGCAAGCCCGCAAGGAGACTGCCCTTTGTTTGTGAACGGGAGATAAAAAAGATGTTTTTAATCGATAGATTTGAACCCTTGTGTCTCTAATCGCGCCAGAGGCGTGTATATCATTGATGCGGAGCATCGTATATCATCAACGGCTTGCCGTTGTATATCATCATTGCGAAAGTAATACAGCCTGCGGCTGATGATATACACCTTCGGTGATGAGATACACGCTAAAGCGTGATGATATGCCATTGCTTTCGCAATGGATAAAAAATCCTCGTTCTGCGGAACGAGGATTTTTGGCCCACCCGATAGGATAACTCCGCTTCGCTCCGTGATACCGCAAGCGGTATGCGAACCTACGCCGCTCGGCTCTGCCTCGCGATAGGTCGAACTACGTGATAGAGCAAAGAAAGAGCGTTCCCGAAGGGACGCTCTTTCTTTGGCCTACCCGATAGGATTCGAACCTACGACCTCAAGAGTCGGAGTCTTGCGCGCTATCCAGCTGTGCCACGGGTAGATGTGCCCTGCTATTATAGCATAGTGAACGAAAAAAGTAAACCGCTTTCGCAAAAAATCTTTTTTTATTCGAAAAATGCCTTGCCGAAAGCCGTGCTCTGTGCTATAATGTACTATAAATCATCAATTTTTATGAGGAAGCTATGAAAATTCGCGTTGCCATTTACGGTTATGGAAATCTTGGGCGCGGCGTGGAGGCGGCCCTCGCGACTGCCGAGGATATGGAGGCGGTCGGCGTTTTCACGCGCCGCGATCCCGCCACTGTCAAGACCGTCACGGGTCTGCCCGTCTTTTCGGCGGAGGCGCTTCTTACGATGACCGATGCTGTGGACGTTGTGATCCTTTGTGGCGGCAGCCGCACCGATCTCCCCGTGCAGACACCCGCCCTCGCCGCGCATTTCAACGTGGTTGACAGCTTTGATACTCACGCGCGGATCCCCGAGCATCTGGCCGCCGTCAACGCCGCCGCCGAGGCAGCGGGGAAGTGCGCCGTCATCTCGGTGGGCTGGGATCCCGGAATGTTCTCTCTCGCCCGTCTTTACGGCGGTGCGATCCTGCCGAACGGCAAGGATTACACCTTCTGGGGTCGCGGCGTCAGCCAGGGGCACTCGGACGCCATTCGCCGCGTCGAGGGCGTCCTCGATGCGCGTCAGTACACCGTCCCCGTGGAGGCGGCCCTCACCGCCGTCCGCAACGGTGAGCAGCCCGCCCTCACCGCCCGTGAAAAGCACACGCGCGAGTGCTACGTGGTGGCAAAGGAGGGCGCCGACCTTGCCCGCATCGAGGCCGAGATCAAGTCAATGCCCGATTACTTCGCCGATTACGATACCACCGTCACCTTTGTGAGTGCCGAGGAGCTGCGCCAAAACCACGCGGGCATTCCCCACGGCGGCCGTGTGATCCGTACGGGCAAAACGGGAACGTCGGCCGAGAGCTCCCACGTCATCGAGTATAGCTTGAAGCTTGACTCTAATCCCGAGTTCACGTCCTCGGTGCTGGTGGCCTACGCCCGTGCCGCTTACCGTATGAACGCCGCCGGCACGGTCGGTGCCAAGACCGTTCTTGACGTGCCCCCCGTTCTCCTGTCGCCCTGCGACCGCGCTGACCTGATCGCCACCCTGCTTTAATGGACACCCACGTCCCCCAAAAAACAAAAAGACAATAAAACTTTGCATAGGCGGCAAGACCGCCAAGGAGGTTACTATGGAGATCAAAATCACAAGAAATGAAAATCCTGCTCCCCTGACGCCCGAAGAATCCCTGGGCTTTGGCCGCGTTTTCAGCGACCACATGCTCCTTTGGGACTGGAGCGCCGAGCGCGGCTGGCATGACCTTCGCATCGTGCCCTTTGCCCCCCTCACGCTTCACCCCGCCTCGACGGTGCTTCACTACGGTGCCGAGATCTTTGAGGGCCTGAAGGCGTACCGCCGTGAGGACGGCGGTGTCCAGCTCTTCCGCCCGATCGAGAACATTCGCCGTCTGAATCGCTCGGCCGAGCGCATGTGCCTACCCGAGCTTGATGAGAACGAGCTTCTCGAGGCCCTTCTCACCTTTGTGCGCCTGGAGGAGCGCTGGGTGCCGAAGAGCTTCGGTACCTCGCTCTATCTTCGCCCCTTCCTCTTCGGAAACGATGAGCAGCTCGGCGTTCACGCCGTTCACAACGCCACCTTCGTTCTGATCGCCTCGCCCTCGGGCAGCTATTATAAGGAAGGCATCAACCCCGTTGGCATTATGATCGAGTCCGAGGACGTCCGTGCGGTGCGCGGCGGTACGGGCTACGCCAAGTGCGGCGGTAACTACGCCGCCTCCACCCGTGCGGGTGAGCGCGCCGCCAAGGCGGGCTACTCCCAGGTCCTGTGGCTGGACGGTGTGGAGCG
>JAFVYX010000035.1 GCA_017500625.1 Clostridia bacterium
GCTGTTTTTTTGGTATAACCGGGGGTATCAACATTGGCGATATTGTTGCTTATTATCTCAAGTTGAGCCTGAGCAACCTTCATACCGGTTAATGAACTTGACACCTGCGGGATAGCCACAGGTGTAAAAGGTCATTTTTTCGCCCATGGCCTGATAGGCGCGGTAGCTGTCGATGTGCTTCTCGTAGGAGGCCTGCTTGACACACCAGATGTCGGGACCACCCCCAACGTCCGTGGTTTCAATGGGGTCGTGGACGGGATACTCCGGCATAAAGCGCCGCCAGATGGCCGCCAGCACGCGGTAAGGAATCTCGGTATTCACCTGCGGCTCATCGACCAGTGGCTGAACGTACTTTTTCTGCCAGCCGTTGCGCTCGATCATCTCGCGAAGACGCCGACAGTAGATCGCGATCTGGCGGTAGGCCTCGGCGCTTGTTACGTCGGTCTCGGGATCCCAAAGAAGGCGCAGGGTGGTGTCGGTCCACCTCTCCCAATGGGCGATGTACGGGCCGTAGAGGGCAGTGAAGCCCATCTCGTCGGCGATCCTCAGCATCTTCTCGTATTCGGTGAAATCAAAGTCCGTGATCCTGCCGTCGCCGCCGCGCAGAGGAACGCCCCCCACGGGATAATTGCGCGGCCCCATCATGGAGAAATGGTTGGATCGCATATCGAGAAGATGCGCGAGATACTCACGGAAAAGACGATAATAGTCCTCGCTGTACAGCTCGACCCCGTGACAGGTGGCGATGTGATGCGGATAGATCCAGTTGCAAACGATCAGCTCGCTGTCCGCAACGGGCGGAATGACCGCCTTGTGAACGGTGAGTGAGACGTCGGCCGTGAAGGTCATCTCCCCCACACGGAAGCCGAGTGCGATCGCCTGCGCTCCCACGGGCGCATCGGTTGCCACCGTCAGCCGTACGGCAAGTGCCAGGCGGCCGGAGGAGAGAGCGCCGTCAACGTCCTCGGTAATGTCAAACACGTCAAAGGGCGCCTTGGCGGTCACAAAGTCGCGCACCGATTCATAATCCTCGGTGCAGCCCATCTTGCCGCGCGGGGCGCTATTCTTTTTTACAGAAACCGGGCGAAGCTGATAAGGCCGCACAGAAACGCCGTTGCCACCCGTGACCGAGAGAGCAAAGGGGGAGCCGTCGGCTACCGTCTCATCGGTCAGAATATAAAAGAGCACGTTTCCGCCTCGCGCCGCGTGGAGGGTGGCTGTATGACACGGCACCCCAACGGTGTCGGTCGGGAAAATCCAGGTGTTTTCAGAAACCGTTCGTATAAAAATCGACTTCATGTAAACATTCCTTTCCAAAAATCCGGGGTCTTTCGCCTGTTAATCCTCGCGCGTCAGTGTAAAGGGCGCTCCCGTATTGACAACGCTCTCACCGTCATGGAAGAAGGCGCCGCGCCCCGAAACAAAGTGACCGCCCGCCTGCAAACGGTCGGCAAGGAGGCGCTGCAGACGGTTTTCTCGCGGCAGGAGCGAGTAGTCGGTGTAGCGCTTGCCGAACACGCGCCAAACGTCATGTTCGTCCCCGTAGACGATGCTGTCAAACGTGGTGTAGGCAGAGGCAAATTGGGCGATGCCGCCATCGGGTATCTTCTCGCTGATCTCGGGATCCAGGAGCCAGGTATAGCAAATAAAGGGAATAACGTCATCGGAAAAACGGTGACGGAAATGACGGTAGGCGCGGCGGTAGGCATCCAGGCATTCCTCGCCCGTGATGCGCCCCGAGGAGGGGATATGTACCTTGATGACGGGATCGCCCTTGCGGATCGTATGCTCACCGATCGTCAGGGCGGGGTAATTGAAGCCGACCACGTGGAATTCGAGGCGCCCGAGCGCGAACAGCTCGCGGCGGAGGAAATTGAAGAACCAGTTGAGAGAGCAGGTGCCCGTGATCCCGTCCGCGGTCTCCAGCTCGCGCACCTTGTAAAGGAGGTCGCGCGCCGAGTCGAGAAAAATTTCTTCTCCGTAGGCGGTTACGTATTCCTCACGCTGGGCAAGAAAATTTGCCAGCACGTAAAGCGCGGCAGCCGTATGCTCGTGCACTCCCGCCGCCTCGCAGTAGGGACGCATACGGACAAGCACCTCGTCTCCCGTGATCGAACCGATCGGGAAAAAATCGCGGACCGCCTCCGAAAGCGCGATATCACCGCCCACGGTCCTCAATGCCTCATACGCCGTGCGCAGTCTTTCGGTCTGCTCGGCCGAAAAGCCAAGCTCCTTGGTAAAGAGAAAGAGATCGTTCATAAAGCCACCTCCCGGGTTCTTTTATCCTTATTTTACCCCCTTCCGTTGGGGAAGTCAAGAGTTCGCGGCAAATTAGTGGAAAGCGAAAAAAATTTGTCGCATCACCGAAAAAAACGCAGGGCGCCCTCTTGCAAATGCGCGTGTGCTGTGATAAAATATATAAATCAACAGTGTAAGTCACGAAAGCCCTCTTCTAAAGGAGTGCCCGTATGGAAGCACGCAAGAAAAAGGCAGGGCGCTTGGGACGTCCGCCTGCCTTCCTTTGGTATTTGGCCTATATCGTCCTTCGCCCCTATTACGCCCTGCGCTACGGGATGCGCATTGACCGCCGCGGCGTGGGCAAGATCCGCGGCCCCGCGCTGATCCTTGCCCCCCATACGGCGGAGGCCGACCCCTTTCTCATCGCCATGGCGCTCTATCCCCACCGACCGAACTTTGTGGTCAGCGCCCATTTCATGGCCAACCCCAAGCTCCGCCGCCTATTCAAGCTTCTCCGCGTGATCCCCAAGCGGATGTTCTCGGCGGATCCGTCAACGATCCTCAACATCGGCCGCGCGAAAAGGGAAGGGAACCTTGTGGTCCTCTTTCCCGAGGGGCGCCTCCCCTGCTCGGGCCATTCGGTGCCCGTCACCGCGGGGACGGAGGCCCTCATCCGTCGCCTCGGCATCGACGTGTACGTGGTGACCTGCCACGGTGCCTATCTCACCTTCCCCAAGTGGTCAAGTGCCAAGCGCCGCGGTAAGATCCGCGTGGAGGTGCGCCGTCTCTTTGAGGGCGCATCGCTCCCCTCGCTTGACGAGAGAGAGATCAAGGAGCGTCTTGCGGCCGCCATTTCCCATAACGATGAGGCCGCTATGACGGGAATCGCCTACCGCACCAAAACCCCCGCGCTCGGCGTTGACGGCATCCTATTCCGCTGCCCCGAGTGTGGCGGTGAGCTGACCCTCACCACCACGGCAGACGGCATTCATTGCACCTGCGGCGCCTCGGTACGCCTCCGCTCCGATTACTGCCTCCTTGGCTCGCGCTTTTCGACGCTCGGTGAGTGGTTCCTCTGGCAAAAGGAGGTGCTGGACACCTCGCATCCGCTCTCGGCCGACGTCATCGTTGGCACGCCCGATGAGGCGGGCTATATGAACGAGCAGGCAGGGGAGGGGCACGTCACCTTCACGCGGGAGGCCATCACCTTTTCGGGCACCGTCAACGGTGAACCCTGCGCCTTCACTCTGCCGACCGACAAGGTCGGCGGGATCCCCATCACCGTGGCCCGTCATTTTGACGTTTACCACAACAACCGCCTCTATTACTTTTACCCACAGCCCGATGAGCGTCTCGCGGTCAAGTGGGTGATCTACTTCGATAAGCTTTTAGAGGAAAGAAACGCTCTTTCTCTGCAAAACTCTTAATTTTGTAAACAAAACTCTACATACAAGGAGAAAAAAGATGGATCTGAACAGCAACAAGCGCCCCGACAGCATGGAGCGCATCACCACCCCCGCCCTGGCCCGTGCATTCATTGATGAGCAGGTGGCGGCCCTCCGCGCCGAGATCGGCGATCGCAAGGTCCTTTTGGCTCTTTCGGGCGGTGTGGATTCCTCGGTCGTTGCCGCGCTTCTTATCAAGGCGGTCGGCAAGCAGCTCATCTCGGTGCACGTCAACCACGGTCTGATGCGCAAGGGGGAGAGCGAGGCCGTCATTGAGGTCTTCCGTAACCAGCTGGATGCCAACCTCGTGTACGTGGACGCCACCGATCGCTTCCTTGACCTTCTCGCCGGCGTTGCCGAGCCCGAGCGCAAGCGTAAGATCATCGGCGGTGAGTTCATCAAGGTCTTTGATGAGGAGGCAAGCAAGCTCAGCGGCATCGACTTCCTCGCTCAGGGCACGATCTATCCCGACATTCTTGAGAGTGACGGCGTCAAGGCCCACCATAACGTCGGTGGTCTGCCCGAGGATATGCAGTTCTCGCTTATCGAGCCCATCAAGCTCCTTTATAAGGATGAGGTCCGTGTCGTCGGTGAGGCGCTGGGGCTCCCCCACGCCATGGTGTACCGTCAGCCGTTCCCCGGCCCCGGCCTCGGTGTCCGTTGCCTCGGCGCCATCACGCGTGACCGCCTTCACGCCCTCCGTGAGGCCGATGCTATCCTCCGTGAGGAGTTTGATAACGCCGGTCTTGCGGGCAAGGTCTGGCAGTACTTCATCGCCGTGCCCGACGTCAAGAGCGTCGGTGTCAAGGAAGGTAAGCGCTACGAGGGCTGGCCCGCCATCATCCGCGCCGTCAATACCACGGATGCCATGAGCGCCACCATTGAGGAGATCCCCTACGCGCTCCTTCATAAGATCACCGACCGCATCACCCACGAGGTCGAGGGCATCAACCGCGTCCTCTACGACCTCACTCCGAAGCCCATCGGCACGATCGAGTGGGAATGAGCGTTGCACAGCAAAACTCAACCAGGATCGCCTGTGGCGATCGGTCAGCATTGATACAAAAAAGGTGTCGTCCCGGCGACGCCTTTTTTGCGTTTTTATTCTTTTTTAAAAATTATAGAAAAGTTTTGAATATTTGAGACGGAGACCTAAAAAAACGTACTTATGTGGTGAAAGCGCTTTCAAGAATTATAAGGAGGAGACAGGCGGTGAATGACCAGGGCATCATAGAGCTGTATTTTGCCAGAGACGAGCTTGCCATCAGGGAGACCGAGGCCAAGTACGGGCGGCTTTGTCATAGCATTGCCTACAACATTTTACACAATAGCGAGGATTCTTCCGAGTGCGTGAACGATACGTACATTGGACTTTGGAACGCGATTCCGCCCACAAGACCGAGCAATTTTAAGGCGTTCGTATGTAAGATCGCGAGAAATCTATCGCTGAAGCGCTTGGAAGCGGGAATGCGGCAAAAGCGCTCATGGGGAACTCCGCTTTCCTTTGATGAGCTCGAGGAGATCCTGCCGGACGAGATCGTTACGGATCAGGTAGGGGACGAGGACATTGGTAAGCTTATCAGCGACTTTCTGCGGCGAGAAAAAGAGGATAGCCGAAATGTGTTTGTCCGCAGATATTATTTTTTTGATTCCGTCAGAGATATAGCGTTACGCTATCTGTTTACGGAAAGCAAGGTCAAGAATATGCTGTATCACACTCGCGCAAGACTCAAGAAATATTTGATCAAGGAGGGAATTGAGCTTTGAAAATACCGAGAATTGTAAATGCTTTGGGCTATATCGACGACGATCTTATCCTAGGTGCCACGGGGGCGAGACTGTCTAACCGTAACACCTGGCTTAAATGGGGCTCTCTTGCTGCCGGCGTTCTTCTCGTGCTTGTCATCGCGGTAACGCTCTCGCCGATGCTTTTGTCCGGCGACGGTCCCCGGCCGCCTTTCGACGGTGAAATCGTTATGGAGAAATATTACGACTACGCCATCATCGAGGGAGCGTTCTCGTCCTATATGGGGGCTAACGTGATTCCCGCCGACAGAGTCGGAAATAAGCTCCAGGACGTGGCGGTTACGGCGGGGTGGAAAAATAGGGAGGGCGATTGGATATCTACGGAAGAGCTCTCTGCCGAGATTTATGAAATTAAGGGGATAGGAACCGCCGAGGCCGCCGCATTGCGATTTGTTGAGAAAGGGGAGGCGGTAACCACCACGCATTACTATGTCATTCTCCCCCCCAACGCCGAATACAACGGAACGATATTCCCGGATTACAAAGCGGAAAACCCCGTGAGGTATCTGGAAGAAAGCGATATGGGGAAGTGCAACGGCTGGCAGGATTTTGGACTGACGGGGGAAATCCGTACAATAACGGTGCCCGTCGGAAGCACCTATGTGTATCAGATGTATTCGTATTATATCCGCAACGATCTTTCCACCATCTATTCGGCGGAGAGCTTACCGGATGCCATAGAGGATTTGCCGGAGTGGCTATCGGATACGGTTACCGTTGGAAGAAGAAGCTTTTGGTACAGTATGGGAGGACGGCTACCGCAGACGGTGACCTTGAAATCGACCGCCGTGGTCTCAACCGAAAACGGCACGGGCACCTTTCTAAAGGCGGAGTATACTGTGAGAATTGCGGACGGGGCCAACGAGAGGGAAGAGGACTGGGTGATCTATTTTATGGAGGAGGACGGCACCTATAGCGTCTTTGCCGTTATGGCCAATGAGAACTTCACCTTTGTAAAATCCTATTCGGAAAGCATTGTAAAATCTTATCAAAAAAAGCCGTGAAGAATACCAATAGGGCTTTTTCTGCCCAGGGCGCCGATCCGTCGGCGCCTTTTTTGTGTAAAACGGATTGCATTAAAGTTAGTTTTCGTTTATAATAAATTCGTCGATACATGAGATTTTGCCGGCAATGATCGGGGCGATGAATTTTTCGGAGGAGTAGTATATGAGCAAAAAAAGGAAGATAGGTATTTCTGTGGTAACGCTCTCCGTTTTGTTGGCTATAGGGATAGGTCTTACCTATCTTTTGGCTGTGGCATTGCCACAAAAGCGAGAGAAGGAGCAATTATTGAAAGCGGTGCAGGAGTATTATGACGCAAAGCTGGCTACGTATATAGACGAAAACCGAAAATATGATGACTATGAGGTGGACGTTGCCTTTCTTGGCGAC
>JAFVYX010000036.1 GCA_017500625.1 Clostridia bacterium
CCGAACAAGACGGAATGCCCGTGCTTGAAATGCTACTTCCAAGCAATATGCGAGAAACTGCCTAAAAAAGCAGTACACGGAAGGCACATTGCCTTCCGTGTACATACCGCCCCGAATTCTCCGTTAAGAACACAACGGATTGGGAGCGTTCTTTTTTATTCTACCGCGGGCAGCTTGCATACGTCTACCCATTCGTACTTTTCCACCAACGCCTCAAGCTCGGGGATCGTCACCTCAATGGCGCTGTTCGAGCTTCCGCAGGCGGGAAACACGGTCGTAAAGCGGCGGAGCGATTCGTCAAGATACACGCGCACGCCCTCGGCAACGGCAAAGGGGCAGACTCCGCCGACCGCGTGCCCGACAGCGGCGGCGACCTCCTCGTGCGGGAGCATTCGCGCCTTCTCTTTGAAGCGGTCGCGGTACTTGCGGTTGTCCACCTTGGCGTCTCCTGCGGCCACAATGAGGATCACCCCATCAGAAAGTCCGAACGAGAGTGTTTTGGCAATGCGCTCGGGGGCGCAGGAGAGCGCAGCGGCGGCCAGCTCCACCGTGGCGCTCGACACGGGAAATTCGCGGATCCTATCGGCGGCACCGCGCTCGGCAAGATAGGCGCGGACCTTTTCGATCGACATATTCGTACCCTCTTTTGCGTTTTTTTCTATTATACCGCAAAAGGGGCGATAAGGCAAGCCCTATTTCAAAGGATCTCGACGTTATAGGCCGAGAGCCAGGCGTCCAGCCCCACCAGCCACCCGAGGAGCTGAGGGCGCGACATCAGCTGCCCGAACCACGTCACGTCCTCGCCGCCAAGGAGGGCCTCAAGACGGGTGCGGTCGATAAGAGGCGCAAGGCGTGAGTCGGGGCGCGCGAGACGGTCAAGAAGAAGCCCTCGTACCAGCGCCTCATAGCGGGGACTGTGTGTTTTGGGGTAGGGATTCTTTTTGCGTGTGAGGATCCTCTCGGGCAGGATCCCCCGCATCGCGTTTCGCAAAAGCGCTTTTTCCACGCCGCCTTGGAACTTGATGCTCCATGGGAGACCATACACGTATTCGAGAATGCGGTGGTCGGCAAACGGCACGCGCACCTCAAGGCCCCGCGCCATGCTCATGCGATCCTTACGCGCGAGAAGATTGGTCATAAAGTAATTGACCGACAGATGCGTGGCAATGCGCGAGGTACGGTCCTCGGCATTCTCGTAGCCCGTGAGCGGCGCCTCGGCGACCGCCGCACGGTAGACCTCGCGCAGGCGCTCTCGCCCCTCGTCGGGGCGGGCGAGGTCGGGTACAAAGAGCGCGGCACGCGCCCCCTCGGCGTGGATCCAGGGAAAGACGTCGCGCGAGAGCATTTCGGGGCGGTAGAACCAGGGATAGCCACCGAAGATCTCGTCGGCGCATTCGCCCGAGAGGGCCACTGTGTGCCGCTTTTTGATCTCGCCGCAGAAATAAAGGAGCGAGGAATCGACGTCGGCCTGCCCGGGCATATCGCGCCCGATCGCCGCCTCGGCAAGAAGCTGCGCCACCGTCTCGGTCGGTGCCGTCAGCACGGTGTGGGCGGTGCCAAGCTCGGCGGCCAGGGCCGCCGCGTAATCGTCGTCGCGGTTGGGCTGGAAGAGAGTGGGGGCGTAGCTCTTGTTGTCCTCGTACTCAAAGGAATAGGTGGAAAGCACCTCGCCTCGCGCGCGGTAGGCCTCGGCCGCGATGGCCGTAATGGCCGAGGAGTCGAGCCCACCCGAGAGCAGAGAGCAGAGCGGCACGTCGGATACCAGCTGGCGGCGGACGGCGTCCGTAAGGAGATAGCGCGTGTTCTCGGTGGCAGAGCGCTCGTCGTGGCGCACGTCGCTCGGGCGTAGCTCCCAATAGCGGAAGAGCGAGATGCCCTCCCTGCCGACCGTTCCCGCATAGGCGGGCGGCACCTGACGGACCCCCTCGAGGATCGCTCCCCCGGGTGTTGTCACGGGGGAAAGGTAGAGAAGCTCAAAGAGCCCGTCAGCCCCGAGCCGCGCGGGCATTCCGCTCCCCGCTAAGATCCCCTTGACCTCGGAGGAAAAATAAAAGCGCCCACCGTATTCGGCGTAATAGAGGGGCTTCACCCCCAGGCGATCGCGCGCAAAAAAGAGGGTGTCCTCCCCCTCGTCGTAAACGGCAAAGGCAAAGATCCCGTTGAGATGGCAGGGGGCCTCCTTTCCGAAAAGGATATAGGCGTATAGCACAAGCTCGGTGTCCGAGGCGGTCCTTGGCCGCACTCCGCGGTGCCGTAGCTCAGCCCGTACGGCTTCGGCGTTATAGAGCTCGCCGTTGTACACCACGGTGTAGCGCCGTCCCCCGTGAGTCACGCTCATCGGCTGGGCCCCACCCTCGGGATCGATGACCGCCAGCCGCTCGTGGTACAAGACGGTGCGGTGCGTGCGAAAGGCCCCACGGGCATCGGGGCCGCGGTGGCGCATGCACTCACTCATGCGGGGGGCATCGGGGCATTCACCCCCGGTAAGATCGTAAATGCCGGAAATCGAGCACATGGCAATCGAATACCTCCTGTACGCTTTTTATTACAGTATATGCAGGGGGACGCCAAAAGCGCCTTTTTTCTTCTTCTATTATTGACAAAAGAACGCCTTGTGATATAATGGATACGTAAGAAAAGAAAGCGAGGATAGGGTATGACGATCGAAGCATTGATGAATTCTCTCGGGATCGAGAAGATCCCGCCGCACTGGGACGAATTTTACGATGATGTCATGGCGGAATTCGATAAAAAAGGCACGCCCCTCGTCGATCCTGCGTA
>JAFVYX010000037.1 GCA_017500625.1 Clostridia bacterium
ACGCCCAGCTCACGGATCTCCAGGGGGGTCTTGTCTCTGAGGTCGGTGTCCTCACCGTCCTCGGGGCTGCGGTAGGTGATGGTACCGCTTTCGATATGCTGGAGGCCCGCAATGGCCTCAAGCAGCTCCCGCTGGCCCGAGCCCGCGATGCCCGCGATACCGAGGATCTCACCGCCAAGGGCGGTAAAGCTGACGTTATCCAGCACCTTGACCCCGTCATGGCCGAGACAGTTCAGCCCCTCGACAAACAGGCGGGGCGTGGCATCCCTCGGCTCTGTGCGGTCGATGTTCAGCGATACCTTCTTACCGACCATCAGCTCGGTAAGCTCCGCCTCGCTGGTGGTGGCGGTGTCCACGGTGGCCACGTGCTCTCCCTTACGGAGAATGGCCACACGGTCGGAGATCGCCAGCACCTCATGGAGCTTGTGGGTGATGATGATGATCGACTTGCCGTCATCACGCATCTTGCGGAGAACGGCAAAGAGCTTGCGGGTTTCCTGGGGAGTCAGAACGGCGGTGGGCTCATCAAGAATGAGGATCTCGGCGCCGCGGTAGAGGACCTTGATGATCTCCACCGTCTGCTTTTCCGAGACCGCCATCTCGTAGATCTTCTTTTTGGGGTCCAGCTCAAAGCCATAGCGGTCGCAAAGCGCCTTCACGCTCTCGGCCGCCTGCTTCAGATTATATTTCTCGTCCTTGATGCCAAGGATTATATTCTCGGTTGCAGTAAAGAGATCGACCAGCTTGAAGTGCTGGTGGATCATACCGATGCCGTGGGCAAAGGCATCCTTCGGGGATTTGATGACGACCTCCTCGCCATCGATAAAGATCTTACCCTCGTCAGGGTAATAGATGCCCGAGATCATGTTCATAAGGGTGGTCTTGCCGCTTCCGTTCTCACCGAGAATGGCAAGGATCTCCCCGTGGCGGACGTCAAGGTTCACGTCCTTGTTGGCAATGACGCTGCCAAAGGTCTTGGTAACGCCGCAAAGCTCGATCGCAGGTAGGGTAGTCAACGCCTATACCTCCAAAGATATAATCGCAAGGAAAGACAAGAGAGGCGGAGCGAAACGCCCCGCCTCCTGTCATAAGAGAATTACGACTGCGGTACGATGATACCGTCGATGATCAGATCGAAGTAAGGAGCCGCACGGAACTCGGACTCGGCAAACGCACCGTCAATGATGACCTCGGTGTCGCCGGCGAAGGCCGCATCGTCGTTCACGTTGGCAAGGTAGGTGGTGACCTTCTGGCTGTTCACGGTGAAGCTGTCGGTGTCAAAGACGTCGAACTCACCGCTCTTGAGAGCGTTGATAGCACCCTCGACCATCTCCGCGGCACCCGTGGGAACCACGCCCGCCTTCTCGTTGAGGGCGGTCAGCTTGACAGAGCCCTCGGCAAAGCCGCCGCAGTACTCCTCGGGGATACGGATACCCGCGATCGTCGAGTTGATGATCAGCTGGTAGTAGGGATCCCAGTCAATGTAGGAGGAAACCAGGAAGGTATCGTCGCAGGAGGCAACGGTCGAGCCGTTGTAGGAGACGTTCGGGATGTTCTTCTCCTCGCAGGCGTGGGGGGCACCCATCGAGTCGGCGTGCTGGGAAAGAAGGACGGCGCCGCCGTTGATGAGGGCGAGGGCCTTCTCGTTCTCCTTGGCCTCGTCGTACCAGGAGTTGGTGTACTCGACCTTCATCTGAAGCTCGGGAGCATCGCCGGGAAGCATGGCGGTCATGTTCTCATACGCCATTCTGACGCCAAGGAACCAGGAGGTGTAGCCCGAGATGACCTCGGCGTAGGGGAAGGCACCGACGTAACCGACGGTGAGCTTACCGTTCACGATCTTGCCCTCGAAGATCTCGTTCTTCGCATCGAGGGTGTTGTCAAGCTCGTTGACCTCAAAGAGGCCGGCGGCGTACATCTCGGCAAGCTTCATACCGGCAACAAGACCGGCAACAAAGCGGCCCTCGTAGATCGAGGCAAAGGCGTTGTGGTAGTTGCCAAGACCCGAGGTGTGGGCCTTGGTGCCCGTGGCGTGGCAGAACTGCACGCCGGGGAACTCGGCAGCGGCCTTCATGATGTAGTCCTCATGGCCAAACGAGTTGGCAAAGATGACCTGGCAGCCCGCCTCAACAAGCTCGACGGCGGCATCGTAGCAGGTGTCGTCCTCGGGAATGTTGGTCTTGATGATGAGCTGATCCTCGGTGAGGCCGAGAGCCACGCGGGTGCGCTCAGCGGCGTCAAGGAAGTTCTTGTCGTAGGTGGAGTTCTCGTCGTGCAGGCAGATCAGACCGAACTTGATGTCGGCCTTCGCCACGGGGGTGAGAAGCAGGGGGGCCTCTTCACCGCCGCACGAAGCAAACATCGCGCAGCAGCCAACCAGCATGACAACGGCCAGGATCAGGGAAAGAATGCGTTTCATTGTTGATTTCCTCCAAAAGAAATTTTTTATTATTACAGGGTATCCCCTTGTAACCAACAAGAATACTTCTATATCATACATCAAAAGGATGAAAAAAGCAAGCCCTTTTTTGACGAAAAACAGAGAATGCCGCGCGCCGGCGCGTACGCGAGGGGCGTTTGCCCCCGAAAAACAAGGGAAAATCCCTCACGGCTCCGGGGGGACGGACGCGGCCAGGGAGACGTTTTTGTACCGCTTGTCCGAGGTGACCTCGGTAAGGACCGTGAGATAGGGGGGCAGGGCCAGGGGGGCGTCCTCGGCGGGGAGCTCGACCTCAAGCACCGCCGTCCTTTGCCAGAAGGGATAGACGTCGATCTCCAGGAGGCGGCCGCCGTAGGGGAGCGAATAGCGCCGCTTACGAATGGGAGTGAGAGTGGGATCGGCCGTTTTGAGCAGGGCCTCGTATTCTTCCTTATTTATGACACGCTCGTCCTCCTGGGCCGTAGCATCGGTGACGCGGCGCTTTTCGGTGTGGGTGTATTCGACACCCGTCGCGCCCTCGCGGCGGCGCACACGGGCGGTAACGCCCGCCTCCGAGAGAAGATAGGTCTGCGTGATGTCATCGCCCACGGCCCCCTCGGCCATGAGGCGGTCGGGGCTTGGCATCGCAATGAGAAATTTGCGCTCGATCTCCATTCCCTTGGGCATATGGCGGCTTCCTCCCCGATTTCTTCCTTTTATATAACATTATAGCGCCCTCGCCCGAAAAAAGCAAGCATCTTCCGAAATGTCATTGACAAGGCGAGGAAAATATGCTATACTCTTCCCGTCGGTGGGATATAGCCAAGCGGTTAAGGCACGGGACTTTGACTCCCGCATCTCGTTGGTTCAAATCCAACTATCCCAGCCAAAAAATCCGAGAACCCTGTTCTCGGATTTTTTTATCCAGGCCGCAGGCTTGGCATAGACGCTCGCAGGCTCGCTATTCCGTCGCTTCGCTCCTTACATCGCCGCGCGAAGCGCGGTGTATATCATCAAGGGCGCATCGCGCCCTTGTATCTCATCACGCGTCAGCGTGCATTTCCCTGCGGCTTGATGATATCCAGCCCTTTGGGCTGATGATATACCGCAACACGTTGCGGATGATATACACGGCTCCGCCGTGATGTAGTGGCATTACCGCAAAAAGCACTGCACCTTCAAAATTTTTTCATGCATTGTCGGATTAATGCGGCATTTTTTGCAAACCTATTTTCAAACCGGCAAATTTGTGCTATAATGCAGATGGATATTTATTTTGGAGGTTCCAAGATATGCTTTTAGAAATGAATTTTAAATCTGCCGAGCTGAACCGTCACACACAGGTATACGTTCTGCTCCCCGACGAAAATGAAAAAAAGCCTGCTCCGTGCAAAACGCTGTGGCTGCTGCACGGACTTTCGGACAACCATACCGGTTGGATGCGATATACCTCCATCGAGCGTTACGCCAAAAAGCACCACCTTGCCGTTGTAATGCCTAACGTGGACAGAAGCTGGTATACTGATACCGCATACGATGCTAATTATTTCTCCTTTGTTACCAAGGAGCTGCCCGAGGTGTGCTTCAGGACCTTCAGCCAAATGAGCCAAGGGCGTGAGGATAATATCGTGGCAGGACTTTCCATGGGCGGCTACGGTGCTATGAAGGCGGCGCTTTCCTTCCCCGAAAAGTACGGCTCTTGCATTTCGCTGTCGGGCTCGCTGGATATTACAAGAAAGGGCCGTCCCTGCAATTTGAACGAATGGCGGAGCATTTTTGGATTTGATATGGAAAGCCCTTTGGAGCTTGAAGGAAGCAAGCACGATCTGTACGCTCTTGCCACAAAAGCCAAGAGTGAGGGC
>JAFVYX010000038.1 GCA_017500625.1 Clostridia bacterium
CAGGCCCCGCGCACCGAGGGGGGCTTCTCGGTGACGAGCGCCGCCGATTATACCGCCGCGGCACCGCGCACCCGCGTGGTCGACACGCGCACCTCGTCGGTCGATCTCTCGAAGTACGACGATAAGCTCGACAAGTACTCCTCGCGCGAGTCGGATATGCATCAGGAGCGCCAGAAGCTCAAGAAGCAGGACAACCGCAACGCGGGCAGCAAGCAGAACCGCGAGAAGGAGCGCCTCGCGCAGGAAAAGCTCCGCAAGCAGCAGTTTGAGCGTGCCAAGAAGAAGCAGCTCGAGATCACCATTCCCGACGAGATCACGGTCGGTGAGCTGGCCACGCGCCTCAAGAAGACGAGCGCCGAGGTCATCAAGCGCCTGATGATGATGGGCGTCATGGCCTCGGTCAACCAGACGATCGACTACGACACCGCCTACCTCATTGCCGATGAGCTGGGCGCGATCGCCACCCGTGAGGTGGTCGTCACGATCGAGGAGCGCCTCTTCAACGAGGCCGAGGACGCGCCCGAGGCGCTTGTCAAGCGCACGCCCGTCGTTTGCGTTATGGGCCACGTTGACCACGGCAAGACCTCGCTCCTTGACGCGATCCGCCACACGAGCGTAACGAGCGGCGAGGCCGGCGGCATCACGCAGGCCATCGGTGCTTACCAGGTCACGGTGAACGGCGAGCCGATCACCTTCCTCGACACCCCCGGCCACGAGGCCTTTACCGCCATGCGTGCCAGAGGCGCGCAGGCCACCGATATCGCGATCCTGGTCGTTGCCGCCGATGACGGCATCATGCCCCAGACGGTCGAGGCGATCAACCACGCCAAGGCCGCGGGCATCGACATCATCGTGGCGATCAACAAAATGGATAAGCCGCAGGCCAACCCCGATCAGGTCATGCAGGAGCTGACCAAGTACGACCTTGTGCCCGAGGAATGGGGCGGCGACGTGATGTGCGTGCCCGTCAGTGCTCTTACGGGTATGGGCATCGATACGCTCCTTGAGGACGTCCTGCTGGTTGCCGAGGTCAAGGAGCTGAAGGCCAATCCCAACCGCCGCGCCAAGGGCATCGTCATTGAGTCGCGCCTCGATCACGGCCGCGGCCCCGTGGCCACCGTGCTCGTGCAGAACGGTACGCTGAATGCCTCGGACATCGTCATTGCGGGCACCGCCGTCGGCCGTGTGCGCGCGATGGTCAACGACAAGGGCCAGACGGTCAAGACGGCCGGCCCCGGCGTTCCCGTCGAGATCATCGGTCTTTCCGAGATCCCCGAGGCGGGCGACGAGTTCAACGCCGTTGAGGACGAGAAGATGGCGCGTCAGCTCTCCGAGCAGCGCAAGAGCGAGGCCAAGGAGGAGTCCTTCCGCCAGAGTGCCCGCATGAACCTTGACGATCTCTTTGCCCGCATCGGCGAGGGCGTCAAGAACCTCAACATCATCATTAAGGCCGACGTCGCCGGCTCGGCCGAGGCGGTCAAGGCCTCGCTCCTCAAGCTCTCGAACGAGGAGGTCAAGGTGGCCGTCATTCATACCGCCGTCGGCGGCATCACCGAGGGTGATGTCATGCTGGCCCGCGCGAGTGACGCGATCATCGTCGGCTTCAACGTCCGCCCCGACCGCACGGCGCTGGATTCCGCCAAGCGTGACGGCGTGGATATCCGCACCTACCGCATCATCTACGAGTGCATCGAGGAGATCGAGGCGGCCATGAAGGGCATGCTCGCGCCCAAGTTCCGCGAGAACCTGCTCGGCCACGCCGAGGTCCGCCAGATCATTCACGTCTCGAGCGTCGGCACCATTGCCGGC
>JAFVYX010000039.1 GCA_017500625.1 Clostridia bacterium
ATCAGGACCAGCCCCTCCTCGGTATCAAGAAGATGGACGGAAACCGCCTCGGTCCCGATAAAATACAAATTCTCGTGCAGGCGGAAGGCGTGCAGGGTGGATTCGCTCATGACTTTTCTCCTTTCAAAGCCCCAAAAGGCGGGGCAGATCTTCGATCACGCGGGCCACGGCGTGCTCCTCGTTCGAGACGGTGACGTGGTCGGCGGCGGCACGGGCGGCGGGCGAGGCGTTGGCGACCGCCACACCGAGACGGGCGGTCCTCAGCATCCCCACGTCGTTATCGTAATCCCCGATCGCGACGGTCAGGGCGGGGTCGGTGCCGAGATGCTCCATGAGCTTTTCGAGCGCCACGCCCTTGTGCATACCGCGCGGCAGGATCTCAAAGAGGTAGGTCTCCGAGCGAATGAACTCGAACTCCTGGGCGAGGGGGTGGGCGCGAAGGGCCCGCTCCACGGCAAACAGCTCCTCCTCGGTCTTGATGCCGAAAAGGATCTTCGCGAGCGGCTCGTCGATCTCTCGCCAATGGCGGACGAGGTTCGGCAGACCCGTGACGGCGCGGAAATGGTGCAACACCTCGTTCTCCCGCGAGAAATAGATCGGGCCGAAGGTCGAGGTCTGGATCCCGACGTCGGGAAAGGCCTCGGCGATCGCATCGACCAGCGTCAGCGCACGGCGGTCGAGGGGCTCAGTCCACACGTAGCGCTCGGCCACGCCGTCATAGAGCGCGCCGCCGTTGGCACAGCCGTAGGGCACGTTGGGCGAGGCCGCCGCGTAGGCGGTCTGCGCATAGCAGGGGAAGCGCCCCGTGATGAAGGTGAAGGCGCCGCCCTCACTCTTATAATACTCGATCGCCTCGCGGTTCTCGCGCGAGACGGTCTTATCCTTCTTAAAAAGCGTTCCGTCAAGATCGGTGCAGACGAGAACGCCGTCAAATCTTCCCATAACGGTCTCCCTCTCAGATGATCACCTTGATTGTAGCACGAACGGGGAACGGTGTCAACACGGAAACGAAAAAAACGCCCCAAAGGGGCGTTTTACCGTGGGCGGCGGACAAGGGCCGAGAGGGTCGCGTAGCCAAGGTCAAGCGACGCGCCGAGCAAGAGAGCACCGACGATATCGCTCAGCCAATGCACGCCCGAAAGGACGCGGCCGATCACCATAAAGGAAAGCAGCGCGGCAAGGGCAAGGAGCAGGGCGCGGCGCCCACGGCCGCGCGGAAGGCGGGCGCGCATCTCCATCATCGCGGTGGGAAGGACGGTAACGGCGAGGAGCGTGGTGGACGAGGGATAGGACGCCTCGGGTGCGGCGCCGAGAAGGACGGGACGATAATTCAGAGGCACCGCCTCAAAGAAAAGGTACGAAGCGATCACCGCGAGGTAGAAGCCGCCGAGGACAAAAAGCGAGGCGTCCACACGGCAGAGACGGCGGCGATGCCCCCACTCGGAAAGGCCGAGAAGGGCAAAAAAGAGCGCCACGGCGACGGGGACAAGCCCCAGCCAATCGGTGACGGTGTAAAGGGAAAGCCGCACGCCGAGCGCCCGATGGACGGCCCCGTTCAGAGTGGCAAGGCCAACCGAGGTGCCGAGGGGGCCGATCGGACGGACGTCCACCGTAAGGACGAGCGCCGTCCACACAAGAAAGAGAAGAAGAAACGCGGCCGAAAGGCAGGCATAGCGCCGCCACGGGCGCCTCATCGGTGTCGCCTCCCCTCGGACGGCAGAAGGATCAGACCCTTTACCGAAAGGAGCAGAAGACAGAGGGCGGCGGCGTAGGGCTGGAGCCCCACCGAGAACAGAAGGGCGCCGAGGGCCGAGGCAAGGAGAGAGAGCCGACACCCCCACGTCCACGCCCAGCGAAGCCGCGAGAGCGAGAACAAAAGAGCGCCGAGGGCCACGCTCCCCCCAACGAGAAGCAGGTAAAGGACGCGCAGGTAGGGCGGGGCCGACAGCGAAAGCAGCGAGGCCGTGGTCAGTGCCGCGCCCCCGCGCTCGGCAAGGATCGGCAAAAAGAAAAGGACGGTGAGCAGAAGGTCGAGCGCCCCGAGCAGGCGGGCGCGGGTGCGCCCCTCACGCATGCGCTGCTCCGCGGTGGCCGCCGTCACCAGCTCGCCGCCCGACAGCAGGGCGTCCACCGTAACGCCGAAGAGCGCCGCAAGGTCAAGGAGCGAGGCAAGGTTGGGGTAGCCGCGCCCCGACTCCCACTTGGAAACGGCGGTGCGCGATACGAAAAGCCGCGCCGCCAGCTCCTCCTGCGTGAGGCCTCTGGCCCTTCGCAGCTCCTGCAAGGTTTCCGAAAGCTTCATAAGCACCTCCCGAGAAGTTTTCTTCTTTCATTATAGCGAAGAGGGCGGCGCTTGGCAAGCGGCGGCGCGACTTTGGCGTGACACTTATCGTCACAACACGAAAAAAGCGGACTTCCGCCCGCTTTTTTCTTCAATTTGTAAAGAATACTTTCTCTTTTTTCACAGCCCTTACGGCTCGATCACAAGGTTCTTGACGTTATGAATGTGATTCGGCTTTGGTTCGGTGTGCTTCGTTGGCAGGGTGCGCACGTTGCGGATCGTCACGTTTTCGATGGGGACCTCCTCCTCGTCAAAGCCGTCAAGGAAGAGGGGATTGACGCCGCGAAAATCCCCCTTTACGGTGAAGTACTCACCCGTCAGCTCCACGTTCTCAAACGAGAGGTCACGGATCCTCGTGAGGGTTCCCGCGCTCTCGCCGTCGTTATTGCAGGCGATCCTTGTCCTCACGGCAATGGCCGTGAGCGTGCAGTCACGGGCCGAAACACGGCGGATATAGCCGCCGCGGTCACGCGTTGCCTTGATGTTCACGCCATAGCAGGCCTCCCACGTGCAGTCCCAGACGTACACGCCGTCGATCCCGCCCGACATCTCGCTCCCGATGGCCACGTCACCGCCGCGGCAGTCAAACACGTACACCTCACGCGTCGGGCGGCCGATCCTGTTGCCCTCGGGGTTTTTGCCGGATTTGATGGCGATCGAATTGTCGTAGGTGGAAAACTCGGTGGCAAAGACGGCACAATTTTCAGAGGAGTCGGGATCCCAGCCGTCACCGTTCCAGACCGGCTCACGCAAAAGATCACCGTTTTCGGCGTGCATCGAGCCCGAGAGGATCCGACAGCCGTAGGTCACGATATCGCGGCAGTAGATGAAATGCACGTTCCAAGAGGCGCCGTACCCCAGCGTCAGACCGCTTATCACCACGTTTTGGCAGTTGGCCATATGAATGAGGCGACCGCGGACGCGTCCAGGGATCGTGTTCTCGTTCTCGCAGGTCTTGACGTAGTCGGCGTTGGCGGCCAGGTAGTCGGAAAGCGCGGCGCGCTCGGTTTCCTGCATATCGGTGGCCAAAGGACGGCCACCGCCAAAGACGGTGCCCCTGCCGCGCAGGGCCACATTCTCGCAGTTGTAGCCGCCGTCCTTTTCGAGCTTACCGAGGTTGAGGAGCGAGCGGTAGCACAGCATATGCGTACCCTCAAAGCGGCTCTCGATCTTCGGAAGATAGTCGGTCGCCGCCTCGCTGCCCTGCAAAGTGGCCCCCTCGGCGAGGTAGATCTCGGTGTTGCTGTGAACGTCGAGCGCCCCCGTGAGGTAGGTGCCCGCGGGGAAATAGAGGCGGTCGCCGGGTGTGCAGTCGTCAAGCGCCCGTTGCAGGGCGGCCGTGACCATCGTCTTGCCGTCGGCAGCGGCAAAGTAGGGGGCGGCGGTGACGTCGATCACGCGCTTTTCCTCGGCGGTGGTGACCGTCTCCTCGTGGGTCGCCGTGACGCGCCCCGCGTGAAGCGCCTCAATGCGAATGACGTAGGGACGGGCGGCGGCGAGACCCTCAAAGCTCCAATGCGTTTTGTCGGTCTCGCCCACGGGAGCACCGTCCAGGTAGAGACGGTAGCCGTCGGCAAAGGCGAAGGCCTCCTTGCGCCACCAGAGCGTGATCTCATCGTCAAAGACGATCTTCTCAACAAGAAGTTTCGTTTCCATACTTATCTCCTTCCGATGCTGAAGAGTCTTAAAATATCGTCCACCGTGGCCGCCAGGTTTTCGGCACTTTTATAGCGGCTGACCGAGAAGTCCTCGGGCAGGCGGTTGATGGAAAAGACGGCCGAGACTCCCGCCTCGTAGGCCGCGGAGAGATCGCCCTCCGCACCGCCGACCACGGCGATGACGGGCACCCCCGCGCGCTTCGCTCGGGCGGCAACGCCGCTGACGACCTTGCCCGAAAGACTCTGCGAGTCCATCTTCCCCTCGCCCGTAAAGACGAGATCGGCCCCCGCCAGGTGGCGGTCAAAGCCCACAGTATCGAGGACGGCCTCAATGCCGCGGCGGAGCGTGGCACCGAAGAAGGCCGCAAGGCCCCCCGCCATAGCCCCCGCCGCACCGCCGCCGACCAGCGACGAAACGTCACAGCCAAGGTCGCGGTGAGCCAGCGCCGTCACGTGGCGCAGGCCCGCATCAAGAAGGCGCACCTCCTCGGGCGAGGCGCCCTTTTGCGGCGCATAAACGTAGGCCGCGCCGCACTCGCCATACACGGGGTTTTCGACGTCGCACATCAAGGTGAGAGGAACGCCGCCGAGGACGTCCTCGCTCCGCTCGATGCGGTCGATGCGAGAAAGCGTGCCGCCCGTGGGAATGAAGGACTTCCCCTCCCCGTCGTAAAAGGTAATGCCGAGCGCGGCGGCGGCGCCACAGCCGAAGTCGCAGGTCGCCGAGCCGCCAAGGCACAAGAGGATCTCTTTCGCGCCGCGCCTTAAGGCATCGCGCAAAAGGCGGCCAACGCCGTAGGTGGTGGCGGCAAGAGGATCGCGCCGCCCCTCAACGAGGGGTAGCCCCGCCGCGGCGGCCATTTCGATGACGGCCGTCCGTCCGCCGTTCAAAAGGCCATAAAAGGCCTCGGTCTCCTCAAAAAAGGGCCCCTCGACCGGAAGCGTCACGCGCTCGCCGCCCAAGGCGGTCAAAAAGCAGTCGACGCTCCCCTCGCCGCCGTCGGCCACGGGAAGCGAGACGACCTCGGCCGCAGGGAAATGCGAAAGGATCCGCTCGCAGAGGATCGCCGAGACCTCTACCGACGACAGCGTTCCCTTGAAGCTGTCGGGCACTAGCAAAGCTTTCATAAGCACTCCTTGTGTTGTTTTTCTTTCCTTGGTCGCAGGAGGAACACGGGTGCCCCCAAGGGGGGCATCGGCCGTGGGGCTCACCCGCCCCGCTTGGCCCTCTCGGGAGAGGGGCGCAGGATCCTCCTGACCACGCCGGGCGCCAAGGGCTCCGTGCTCACCACGGAAAAAAGGCCCTCCCGGATCATAACGTTGATCCTTTCCTCGATGAAGGAGGGGATCATATAATGACGGCTCTGCATCGCCCAGCCGACAAGGTTTTGCTCGAGGAAATCCTCGTCAAGAGGCGCATAGGCCAAAATTTCGCTGTCCAAATAGTCGATCGGGACGCTCTGCACCACGTCATCGACGGTTGCCCGCAGCTCGGCATTTTCCGCGGCCAGCTTCTCCCATACACGCGCAAAAAGCTCCCGTGTGTCGGGGTCCATTTCCCACGGATGCTTCAGGCCCGCAAGGATCTCGTGCCACTTCGCCTCGTCCCAGGCCTTATCGTGGCCCGCGGGCCTTGTGCCGATCGTTTTCGGCATTACGGCACAATAGAGCCGGCAGTCGATCCCCTCCAGGGCAGACACAAGGCAAAAAAGGCCGCATACGGTGGCGGGGTTCGAGGACCACCACAAGCGAAGCTCCTTCTCCTGCTTGGCCGCGCGGAGGATCTCCTCAACGCTTTCGCATTCCTCTCTCCACGCCGCCTCCCATTCCTCCTCGGAGTCGTGGGGGTTTATCCGGCGGATCACCTCACGGCGGGATTCTCGGAAGCGGTCGGGGCGGATCCCGCCAAGGTTCAGATTGGTGTGAAACAGCCTTGTTTCTTCGCCGTCAAATTCGGCGGCCAGAACAAAGCGGATCTGTAGATATTCGCACGCATCAAAGCAAACGTTCAGCATACGCCTCCCCTTTCTCCCAAGCGGATCTCTCTTTTGCGTTCCTACGCGTTGGTTTCCGGTGCACTTGTATTATACCGCGTGAGCACCCGCATGTCAAGCGAAAAGGGCGTGCAAAGCACGCCCTTTGGGAGAGTTACTCCGTGACAACGCCCTTCTTGAGAATGACGTTGGCGTAGAGGGCGCTCTCGCCCGTCATCACGACGGCGTAGGCCTTTTTGGCACGCTCATAGAACGCAAAGCGCTCGATCTCTTGCATCTCGGCATCGGTGTGGGGCGCGATGATGCGGCGGTACTCGTCCCAGATCGGTGTCTCAACGGGGTCGCCCGGCACCTTGGCCATAAGATACACGGGCGCCTCGTAGGTATCGAGAGGAAAGAGCTTCAGAATGGCCTCGAGAAGCTCCGCCGTCCCGTGCCCGTCACAGCGGAGGCACTGTTTGCCGTGAGACTGCCCCGGAAAATTGCCGTCTCCGATCACGATCTCGTCGCCGTGGCCCATTTCCATAAGCACCTTGAGAAGCTCGGGCGAGAGGATCGAGGGAATTCCTTTTAACATAATAGTTTCTCCTTTTTGTCGGCAGCTGCACCGCCGTTTTTGGTTTTTATCGCCTCCGCCCCTCGCCCTTCGCAGAGAGGCAGAGTATGGTTTTCTTTACATACTCGCGTTTTTCGCAGGGAGTGGTTCGTTTTTTTCCTGCAACGGAGCGAACTCCCTCCGCAACCGCCTTACGGTCGGGAAGAAGAAGCAGCAAAGCGTGAGCCCCGAGGCCACCCAGCCGATCGGCCAGATGAGATAGAGGAAGGTAAGCGAGGGGACGTGCGGGAACACGAAGTACACCCATGGGAAGCGAATGGCACACATAAAGATCATCGTACAGACCATAGGCACGATCGGGCGGCGCATACCCTTGAGGGACACACCGAGGGTTTCGTTGATCGCGCAGAGGAAATACATGCTGGAGATAAGCACCATCTTCTGCCGTGCAAATTCGAGAACCTCGGGATCGCTTGACATCAGGGAGCCAAGCTGGGTTGAGAAGATCGCGGAAAGCGAGCCGAACACGCCGCCCACCGCCAGGGTGATGAGCATGCCCCTGCCAACGGCGCCCATGGCGCGCTTCATGTTCTTATTGCCCACGTTCTGGCTGACATACGGCATGACCGCGTAGGTGGGCGCCATGACCAGCTGATAGATGAGCCCGTCAAAGGTATTGGCGATCGAGATGCCCGTCGTGGCCAAGGGGCCAAAGGTGTTGACGGCGGCCATGATGATGACGTTGGCCACCGAATAGAGCGCCTGCTGGGCCCCCGTCGGAACGCCGATGAAAAGCATCTCCCGCAATTCGCTTCCGTAGAGTCGCAGGTGCTGCGTCTTCAGTGCCACCGTGCTCTCGTTCTTCGCGATCGCGCGGAGCACCATAAAGCACATATATCCCCAAGACGCGATCGTGGCAAGGCCAACGCCCAGAACGTCCAGCTTAAGGAGTACAACGAAAAGGAACGTCAGGAGCACCTTGATCGCACCGCCCGTCATGGAATAGACCATGGTCCGCCGTGTATCGCCCGCCGCCCGTAGGATCCCGGCGCCAAAGTTGTACACCATAAGCAGGGGAACGCCGAGGAAGTACAGACGGAAGTACAAAACCGCCGGCGCCATAAGGACCTCCGGGCAATTCAGCATTCGCATAAAAAGCGGCGCCATGGCGATGCCGACGACCGAAAGAAACGCACCGCCGAGGGTGGCAAAGAGGATCGAGGTGCCGATGCTTCTTTGCACGCGCTCTCGGTCGCCCCGACCGATCGCACGGGCGATGACGACCGTGTTCCCCGCGGAGATACCGATGAGAAGTCCCGTGATCGTGGAGATCAAGGAGCCGCTCACGCCCACCGCCCCCGCCGACAGGCCGTCCGCGTTGCCGGTCTTGAGCATGGTCATATCGATGATGTTATAGAGCGATTGCAGCACGTTCATGACCATGATCGGTAGGGTAATGGTCAAAAGGCCCCGAAAAATGGAGCCGGAAAGCATATTTACCTCTCTCTTCGCCATAGCACTTCTCCTTGCGGTCGATGACGTTATCGGGTGCGGAGGTGCCCGTCAGCCCTCACCGAGGTTCGCTATCACCTGATAGCAGATCTCTTTCATGCCCCGAGCCGTCGGATGCGCCGCGATTTTATCAATATCGCAAAGCTCCACAAGCTCCACCCCCGTTCTTTGCGATGCGTTTCTCATGGCGTCCAAAATCTCGCGCTTGATGCCGCAGTTGGCGATAAACACCACGCGGGTGCCGGGGTGATTCGTTTTCAAGGTGATCATAAAATAACAGATGGCGTTTATGACGTTATAAAGGTCGCTCTCGCTGAAATCGGAGTACTGCTCTGCGCCAAGCGGGGCATTCGACCAGCTGTCGTTGGTCCCGCCGAAAACAAAGATCGTATCCACGGGGTTTTCCTTGAAAAAGCCCGTCTCCCAAAGCCGTCGGTATCGGTAGATAAAGGACGAGCTTGACGAACAGTCGCCCGCATATCCCGTATAGCCGATGGTAGAGCCCGACCAGCTGTCGTTCAAAACCAGCGTGGCCCCCGTCCGCTTGATCAGCCGCCCCCACCACGTTTGTTCCGCACGCATCCTTGTGACCGGCTGATCGGGAGCGCGCCCCTCATCGCAGTAATAATGCGCATACCCCTTGGGGATATGATCCTTGTGCGTGGAATAGCTGTCTCCGAAGATCACAAAGCGTTTGATCATATTGAACGGAGTCTCCTTTATTTTCGGGTCCCGGGCCGCCCCTCGGCGTCTCCCCCGGGTGTCCTTTTCCCATTATACCACCCCCTCTGCCCGATGTCAAGGAGACGGTACCTCTTCACCGACGGCAGGACAGGTGAGTGAGCGAAAAGACAAATCTTGCGTTTTCGCGAAACGATACCCCAAGGATAGGGAGAAATGAAGCGAGCGCTACGCCAAGCGCGCATTTCGACCATATCCGCGGGGAGGGAGAAGCGGGAACCTGCGACAGCTTGCGGAGCAAGCGGTCGGTGAACGGGCAGTGCCACGGCCAAGGCAGGGGCGCTCGAATACCTAAAGGTACTTCCTCGCTCCGCTCGGTCGCCGCATCGCCTTCGGCGCACTGCCCCGTTCACCGGCAGGGGGAGCAAAGAGGGGCGCAAAAAACAAAAGAAAAGGAGCGCACTTTGTGGGTGCGCCCCCTCTTGGCTTACACTGCTGGGTGAGCAAAACCAAAACGCCACGGGGCGGCGTTTTGGTAAAGCGAAGTCCTCGACGCAGGGAGTTAAAGGAGCATCTATGATGCGACGCACAACGACCATGCGGCAGGACAGGCCGCGTAGCGGGAACCTGCGACAGCTTGCGGAGCAAG
>JAFVYX010000040.1 GCA_017500625.1 Clostridia bacterium
ATTCCTCCTCGAAGTTCTTGGCGTTACCGCAATGGCGATTGATCTCCTGGCTGTGAGGAAGCTCACGTCCCTCAAGATAAATGGAGTCGCTGTTCTCGTCGTACATACCAAGCGTGCCCTGCACCGAGAAATCACGGGAATAGAAGCGGGGGAGCGTGGTGTCAAGCGTCAGGGTGACGGTCTCGCCGTGGGCGCACTTGATGATCGTCGTGACGACGTCGCCCTGGGCAAAATCCGCGTCCTGCAGGTGGGTGTATTCGGGACGCTCGTCCTTCAGGAAGCGCTTCATACCGAAGGCGCCCGAGGCAATGCTCACAAGGGAAACGGGACGGTTGCCACGGTTGATGCCGAGGATCTTGGCGATCGGGCCGAAGTCGTGCGTCGGATAATTGTGCGCGTTGCGGTTGAGATAATTGCGCAGACGGTAGTGGCGAATCTTCTCCCCGTCGGCGATCTCGCCGCAGAGGTAGTGGCGGTAGCCGCCCTCGCAGTGAACGATCTTGCCGAGGGCGCCCTTGGCGGCCATGTTGGCAACCATCAACTCACGCTTGCCGTAGCAGCAGTTCTCAAGCATCATCACAGGCATACCCGTTTCCTCGGAGGTGCGGACAAGATCCCAGCACTGCTTGACCGAGTAGGCGCCGCCCACCTCCATAGCCACCCATTTACCCGCCTTCATGGCGGCGATGGCCTGAGGAATGTGCGCCTCCCAGGAGGAGAAGATGAAAATGGCCTCCAGGTCCTTGTTGTTCACAAGGTCGTCGTAGTTCGTGGTCGCCACGGAATCGTAGCCGCGGTTGTCCTTCAGCCATTTGGCCATGTAATCCACACGGTCCTCGTAAAGGTCGCAGACCATGTCCACGTGGACGCCGTCAAGCGAGGAAAGAAGGTTGGTCATAGAGGGGCCACGGTGGCCAAGGCCCACAACCCCCACGTGCATCGTTCTTCTCATAGCGGTTCTCCTATGCGTTCTTTTTGAAATTCATGTGTTCGGCATTTGCCGACAGCTTCATTATAAACGAGGGGGGGATCGCATGCAAGAGGTTTTGCGAAAAAAGTGTAAATATATGCAATTTTACCGTAAAATTGTCCAATATTACAGGGCTTCGAGGCGTTCGCGGACGGCGGCAAGGGGAACGCGGAAAGCGCTTGGCAGAGCGTAGGTATCGGCAAGCTCCTCGACCGTGGCCGTCACGTAGCCGACAGGGGGCGAGGCCAGCGTAACAAGATACGTGGTGAGGTGCCACTCGCGGTGAGAAAAGACGTGCTTGCCGCGCGGCCCCGACGCGATGGCCACGGGGGTAAGCCCCTCGGCACGCAGAGCCGCCTCCACCTCACTCTCCGTGAGATGCCCGTCTCGCGACGGGAACTCCCACATTCCCGAAAGCAGACCGTCCTCGCCTCGGCGCGAGAGGGCCACGGTCCTCCCGTGAAAAAGGAGAAGCACCGTGCGCTTTTCCTTCGTGCGCTCCGGCTTTTTCGCCCGCGTCGGCAGACGCTCGGCAATGCCGAGGCGCCGTCCCTCGCAAAGCGTGCGCAACGGGCAAGCGTCGCAATGCGGCGCACCGTTCGGAATGCAGACCACCTCGCCAAGCTCCATCAGGGCCTGCGTCATGGCGGCGGCGTCCTCGGGCGAGGTGGGATAGATCTCTCGGAGAGCGGCGGTCGCCTCTCGCTTCACGCCCTCGCGGAGGACGTCACGCTCATCGGCGGTCAATCGGGACAGCACGCGCAGAACGTTGCCGTCCACGGCAGGGGCGGGGAGGCCGTAAGCGATCGAGGCGATGGCGCCCGCGGTGTAATCGCCGATGCCGGGCAGAGTACGGAGCGCCTCGGCGCTTCTCGGCAGGCTGCCGCCAAAGTCACTCATCACGCGCTCGGCGGCCTTTTTCAGATTGCGGGCGCGGCTGTAATAGCCAAGCCCCTCCCACAGCTTCATAAGGCGGTCGTCGTCGGCCCCCGCAAGGTCAGCGACGGTCGGAAAGGCCTCAAGAAAGCGGCGATAGTAGGGAAGCGCCGCCTCAATGCGCGTTTGCTGGAGCATGATCTCGGAGATCCATACGTGGTATGGCGTTGCCGACTCGCGCCACGGCAGGGGGCGCCCATAGCGGCGGTACCAATCGAGGAGTGGGGAAACGATCTCGGGTGTCAGCTTCACGACTTCACCTCCTTTTTTTATCAGTATACCATATCCTCGGCGAAAGGTAAAGTTTTTTCGCCACTTCCAAAAAAAAACCGCCTATGGCATAGACAAAGCGCAGAAGCTTTGTTATAATTGATTTGTATATATTGCAATATAATGCGTTTGGGAGGCACCACATGGAATATTTTAAGATCTCGCTCCGTCCTCATAAGGCCATCGTCAATGCCGAGTACTGCGAGGAGTTGATCTTCGAGAGCTTCAACATTCTCCGTAAGACGGGGCAGGTGTATGAGAACTTCTGCATCGTGCGTGACGGCGGCGCGTACGCCGTGTACGTCATCATGCCGGGTGCCGATGCCCTGAACCTTGAGTTCTGCACCGAGGAGTCGGTGGAGATCATCAAGAAGTTGGCCGTCATCTTCTCCCTGAAGGTCGAGTCGGTCGGTGAGGCCATCACGTGTGAGGCCTCGTGTGACTGTGCCAAGCCCAGCTGGTATATGCTGTATTCCGACCTGGCCACCGAGGAGAGCCCCGTGGTCTGCGGCGATTGCGGCAAGCCCGTTCCGCTGTATAAGCTCCCCGCGATCCTCGATAAGGAGGGCCAGAGCAACCTCATCAACTGGCAGGACCAGTTCAAGGCACTCCAGAAGCTGGATATGTACAACTATGCGCACGACTTCACCGCCGCTGAGGTGCTGGAGCCCACCTCGCGCATCAACAAGATGGGCCGCGCCCTTTGCCGCGCTATGGAAAAGGCCACCACGGTCCCCGTCTTCTACCATATGGAAAGAAATATGCAGAAGTCGGCCGACGTTTGCCCGCTCTGCGGCCGCGAGTGGAGCCGCACGGCCAACGAGGACATCTCGAAAAAGCTTTGCACCTTCTGCCGCATCGCGGTAGACTGAAACCGATAAAAAGAACGGGCGGCAACGCCCGTTTTCTTTTTCCACCCCTCTGACCTTGGAGATCCTTATGCAGAACGATACGATTTTCGAATACCTCGCCTCCCACCGCGAGGCGATGCTCTCCGACCTTGCCACCCTTGTGGCCATTCCCTCGGTGCGCGGCGACGGAGAGGAGGGAATGCCCTTCGGCCGTGAGGTCGATGCGGCTCTCCGCGCCGCCGAGGCGCTCTTTGCCCGTGAGGGCTTTGCCACCGAGCGCGATCCGCTCGGGCGCTATGCCCTCGTGCATTTTGGCGAGGGCGAGCGCGAGATCGCCCTCCTTGCCCATCTTGACGTTGTGCCTGCGGGGGAGGGCTGGACACTGACCGCCCCCTTTGTGCCGCGCCTTGTCGACGGCTGTCTTGTCGGGCGCGGCGCTCACGACAACAAGGGCGGTGTGGTCGCCTCGCTCTATCTTCTCATGGCCCTGCGCGACCTCGGCCTCGCCCCCGCCTGCCGCGTGACCGTTTTTCTCGGTGCCGCCGAGGAAACGGGAATGGAGGACGCCCACGCCTTTGCTGAGCGTACCCCTCTGCCTAACGTTGCCCTCGTTCCCGATAACGACCCTCCCCTCTCGATCGGCGAGAAGGGGCGCGTGACGGCGTGGCTCGTCTCCCCCGCCGAGCTTTCGACCGTCCGCGAGATCACGGGCGGCACGGCTTACAACGTGGTGCTGGATACCGCCACGGCCCGCCTTCTCTATTCCGAGGCGCTCCTTGCCGAGCTTTCCGCCGCCGTTGCCGAGAGGGAGGATATGACGCTCACCGCCGTCCCCGACGCCGGCGAGCTTACGCTCACCTGTCGCGGCATTGCGGCCCACGCCTCCCACCCCGACGGCTCACGCAACGCGGCGGCCGAGCTTTGCGCGCTCCTCGCCTCGTGCAGCACCCTCTCCTTTGACGAGCGCGGTGTCCTGGCGGCGGCAGCCCTCTTCACCAAGGATCCCCACGGAGGCACTCTCGGCATCGCCGGGGAGGACGGTCCGTTCGGCCGCCGTACCGCCGTCTGCGGTATGGTCCGCACGCAGGCCTCCCGTCTCTTCCTTTCGGAGGATATCCGCTTCGGCGTTCCCTTTTCCACCCTTTCCGACGATCTTTTCGAGGGCGTGGACGGCGAGGACTACGAGCTTTGCCTCACCTCGTGCGATGAGCCCTTTGACCACGGTGACGGCGATCCCCTCGCCGCCCGTCTTATGGACGCCTTCCGCCGCCTGACGGGGGATACCGCCGCCACCCCCTACCGCAGCGGCGGCGGCACCTACGCGCGTTGCCTGCCCCGTGCCTACAGCTGTGGCCTTCTCTACCGCGAGACGGGCGACGCCTCCCCCCTCGCGCTCCCTGCGGGCCACGGCGATCCCCATACCCCCGACGAATACGTCTCGGGCGAGGAGCTGGTCCGCGGCACGCGCATTCTTGCCGAATATCTGCTCACGGCTGCCGCTTACCTCGCCAATGAGTAAAGATTACTTTGCATCTTGCGAGATCTGCCCCCGCCGTTGCGGCGTCAACCGCCGCGCAGGGGAGATGGGGGCCTGCCGTGCACCCGCCGCACCGATGCTGGCCCGCGCCGGGCTTCATATGTGGGAGGAGCCCTGCCTTTCGGGCACGCGCGGCTCGGGCACCGTCTTTTTCTCCGGCTGCTCGCTCGGCTGTGTCTATTGCCAGAACGCAGAGATCTCGGGCGGCGAGTGCGGCGTCACCGTCGCCCCCTCACGCCTTGCCGATATCTTTCTCGAGATGGAGGCCGCAGGGGCGCACAACGTCAACCTCGTCACCCCCACGCATTACGCCCCCCTGCTTTGTGAGGCGATCCCCTTGGCGCGCTCGCGCGGCCTCACCCTGCCGATCGTCTATAATTCCGGCGGCTATGAGCGCGTCGAAACGCTCCGCCTCCTTCGCGGCCTTATCGACGTCTATCTGCCCGACTTCAAGTATGCCGACCCCGCCCTTGCCGCGCGCTATTCCTCGGCGCCCGACTATCCCGAGGTGGCCCGTGCCGCCCTTGCCGAGATGCTCGCCCAGCAGCCCCGCCCCGTCCTTGACGGCAACGGCCTTATGCAAAGGGGCGTCATCGTGCGGCACATGATGCTCCCCGCCGCCTACCGCAACTCGCACGACGTGGTGAAATACCTTGCCACCCTCCGTGACTCGGTCTATATCAGTCTTATGAGCCAGTACACGCCTATGGCAGGCGTTGGCGCCCGCTTTCCCGAGCTCTCCGAGCGCGTGCGCGACAAGGAC
Source organism: Clostridia bacterium (assembly GCA_017500625.1). Next base: position 5,328 of record JAFVYX010000040.1, read on the forward strand.
TACCGCCGTCTTGTCGCCTACGCCGTCCGCCTTGGCATTGAGAATGCTTACGTCCAGGAGGGCGGCGCCGCCGAGGAAAGCTTCATTCCCCCCTTTGATCTTACGGGGGTTCTGCCGAGAAAATAAAAAAGACCACGCCAACGGCGTGGTCTTTTCGTTTATAGCAAAATCGGCCGTCGGGACGTGAGGATTTTCGGCAGAAATTGTTGTTCTCGCTCCGAAGGCGTATATACATACGTCAAGAGGGCGAGAACGGCAATAGCAAACAAAATATTGTAGGTTGGCGGAAAAACGCAGTTTTTCAACCATAAAAACAAAAGGGAATACGAAGAGGCAAAAAGGAGTTGCATTGCCAAAGCAATACAACCCCTTTTTTGTTTGCGATTATGCCAAAATCGGCCGTCCCGGGATTAATAACCGACCTGCTCCCAGCAATCAAACGGCGCGGCCAGCTCCTCGCTGACGTACACCTGAGTCTTCATGAGCTGGAGCATCGAGCTCGGCACGTAGGGCGTCACGGGGCCGTGAAGCACCAGGCGCGAGGTCATTCTCTGCCAGGACGAGAAGGTGCAGTTCGTGAGGAGGGCGTGGACCTCGATCCTCTCGCGGGCGTTCTTGACGTCGTACGGGCCGATCGTCGCGGCGCAGGGCGGCACGTCGGCGATGTAGCCCGACTGGCCGAACACGCCGTGGAGCGAGTTCTGAGCGACGGTGAGGGGGTGAAGCTTCACGACCTTGGCCTTCTGATCGAAGTACTCGTCGTCAAGGCTCGTCAGGATCTCCTTGTTGCCGAGGAACTCGGGAACGGGATCGATGAAGGCCATGTGACCGGTCCAACCGGGCGAGGAGGAGCAGATGTCGGCGCCGCCCTCACCGCAATCGGTGATCATATCCGAGTAGTAGGAGATGTTCTTGTTGGTGGGGTAGTTGACGTTGGCCATGGGCATGCGGAGCTTCGGATCGATCTGGTACACGAAGTACTTGAGCATCGAGTGAGCAAAGCCCGACTGGTAGGTCTCGGGGGCAATGTTGCCGTCCTGATCGGCCCACTCGTCCATCGCAAAGAGGTGGACCTTCGAGCAGTCGACCTTGAAGTAGTTGATGAGCTGGGCGAGAGGAATGTAGGTCTCGGGCTCGGGGTTACCGAGGATCAGCGTGATCTTCTTGCCGTTCTCGGAGGCCTCCTTGATGCGCGAGAAGAGGGTGGCGATCAGCATGGGGTGGGGGTTCTGCATGACCTTGATGTTAAAATCGGGGTTTTGGTGCTTCTCCAGGTCCTTGCCGCTGATCTTGCGGAGGCGCTCGCACACCTCTCTGTCCTTAAAGGGCACGTATTCCGCGCACTTAAAGTCAAATCTGGTGGGGGGATCGAAGATGATGTCTTTCATGTCTTTTTCTCCTTTTTTTATTTATCGGTCGGGCAAAGCCCGTAGGGGTAACAAGAAAATTACTTCACGCGCTCGCCGCCAAGGTAAACGC
>JAFVYX010000041.1 GCA_017500625.1 Clostridia bacterium
ATGAAGGCCCTTTACGCGGCCGTGGCCGACATCTCGCTGACCGGCTCCACCCGTACCGAGGCGCAGCTTGCCGTCCTCTCGGTCCTCGGTGAGGGCGTAAGCGATTACTATGCCGCCTACAAGGCCGCGCTTGGTTCCGATTACGTCACCGTCAAGGCGTACCACCTCGATCCCGAGGCCTACACCGCACTCCCCTCCGGCCTCCTCTTCAAGACCCGCACGCTGCTGAGCGAGCTGGCCGCTACCGGCACCTTTGATCCGGAGCTTGGTGAAACGGTTCCCGAGGCCTACAAGGCCGCTATGACGGCCGATGCCGAGGCGTACGCCGCTCTTGCCAACGAGGGCACGACGTTCTACGATGAGCTTTACGCGCAGGACGGCTACGTCTTCGGCCTTGACTTCTTCACTCTCGGCCGTCCCGACGTCTGGGGAGATGCCGTACCCACCATTCCCTTCAAGGACGTTGACCTCTCGGGTGTAACGATCGCCGAGGGTATGGACGCCACCACGACCACGTACAGCAACAATACCGGCCTTAAGAATGCGCTGGAGCAATTCAAGAAGGATCACAACAGCTTTGTGGAGCAGTTCATCACCGAGCGTGACGTGGCCGGCCTGAACTTTGCGCACTACGTCGGTGCTTCCACGACCTACGCGAATGCGAAGGCCGTCTACCTGCCCGACGTCGGCTCGATCCGCTTCCATAAGAATGCGTCGGGCGCGAACGGCATTCAGCCCTACAACTTCCCCTCGATCGCGACCGACAACGTGTCCTTCCAGCTGGTCATGGCACCGAACGAGGGACTTTCGAGCCACTTCTTCTTCTTCTACAACATTCGTCCCAACCTCGACGAGAACTACAACATCACGGGCCTTTCGCACGGCTTCACCAAGACCTCGCATACCAAGTACGCTCCCATTCCGAAGACGAGCGACGCGCAGATGCTGACCTTCACACTCGAGAACGTGGTGACCTCCAAATCGAATGTTACCTACTCGATTCGTCTTTGGAACGAGCTTCTGTCCGAGACCAAGGGCAGCTGCACCGGCGCCGATACCAACACCTACATCGGCTGGGGCAACAGCACGGCGATGAACCTGTACGCCTTCCGTGTGTACAACGCCGAGCTGACGCCCGAGGAGATCAAGCAGAACCACTTTGCCGACGTTGCTAAGTACTTCCGCCTGAACCTTACGGGTATGGACGTTGATAACGCCGCCCAGATGAAGGCCCTCTACGAGGCCGTGGAGGATATCTCGCTCACCGCTTCCACCCGCACCGAGGCGCAGCTCGCCGTGATGACGGTGCTGCGCGATCCTATGGTCGCCGCGCACGATGCCGATTTCGCCGCCCTCCGTGCCACCTACACGGGCAAGGAGGAGCAGGACTTCATCAACCTGGCCGCCGCTTCCTTCTTAGATGCCGAGACGGTCGGCAAGGTGCTGGCTTCGGGCCGCGATAAGACCGCCCTTTACGATGCCGTAACGGCCGAGGCCCTCCTTGGCGCCGGTAGTATCGTTGCCGCCCAGTCCTTCTTCAACGAGCAGGCGCACGACAACCAGTATTATTGGTCCTATACTTACCTTGCCCCTGAGAACAAGACGTGGACCGATTACCTCAAGACCCTCGCCGATAACGCTCTCGAGGCCGAGCGTCTGATGGCTCTGCCGCATGCCGAGCGCCTGGCGATCGCCGAGGCGGCTCCCGCCACGCAGGACGCCCTCAACGCTGCCGTCCGCGAGAGAATGGATCAATACGCGAAATACACCGAGGACGATTATAAGGCCCTCTACGTCGAGGATGGCCTCTTCTTCGCCGCCGACTTCTTCAGATCCAACGAGTATTGGGGCGGCTCCTCGTACACCGCGACTGCGGGCGCTTCCTACCTGTCTTACGCATGGAGAAAGAACGTAGGCACGAGCAGCGCACTGACGGTCAGCAAGGCGGTGGACGTTGGCGGCGGTAAGCTGGGGCTCACGGCCTCGACCCTGACGGTAAAGCCCGGCGGCTCGATGACCAAAAACGATACCGATCTGACCGTGGAATACGTCATGAACGCCAAGAGCTTTGGCACGGGCAAGAGCTCCCTCTATCTCCGCGATATCTACCTGGATGCCACCGCCGTCACACCGCAGTCCGCCGATGGTAGTGAGGGCCTTACCGTCACGGCCAAGCGCCTGCGCTGGTGGGATTCCGGCCCTCACTCGTGGGGTGAGCCCGGCTCGGGTGCCGGCTGGTATGCGGGTACCTTCGCCGCCTTCGGCCGTGTGGCCGTCGACTGGGGCACCGCCACCGATTACACCTTCAAGCCCGGCGCGCAGAAGTTCTCCTTTGTTATGGCCTTTGCCGATTACTTCGATATGACGCTGGCAGAGAAGACCGCCCTTGAAAATGAATTCAAGAGCGAGACCGACCGTGCCCCCGCCTTTGCGATCTACAGCCCCGGCGAGGTCACCTACAAGGGCGAGGTGCCGCAGAATATCGTGTACAACGACGAGTCCTGCTTTATCGGCTACCGTGTCCTCCGCAAGCTCGACTCCGAAAGCAACTACATTAAGGGGATCTGGGTTGACGAGGAATTTGAGCCCTACACCGATATCAACTCCTCGTCAAAGGCCAAGCCGATTTTTGCCACGCTTACGGCCGACAACTGCCCCTACAAGCTGTACGCCACCGAGGAGGATGCTCAGAAGGCGGTTGATGCCGCCAACGCGAAGGGCGATGCGTACACCTATACGTACGATCGCTTCTATTCGATCGCGATGGACGAAAGCCCCTACGGTATGCAGTACGACATCGTCGCCGCCTCCGGCTGGACCGATGAGCTCGGTGCCTCCAACGCCTTCACGGGTGACGTGTACGCGATCCGCTACTACTCGCGCGCCCTTACCGAGGCCGAGACCCTCCAGAACCACTTTGCTGACCTCGCCAAGTTCTTCCGCCTCGACATCGCGAACTACCTCGCGATGAACGCCGACGAGAAGGCCGCCGTACACACGGCCATGGCCAAGCACCAGCTGACCGATGACCGCTTTGCCGTTGTCGCCACGCTCCTTGAGGCCTCGGCCGCCGTGTACGATACCCTCGCCGTGACGGGCGATGCCGCGACCGATGCCAAGCTCAACGCCTTTGCCGCGGCCACCGGTCTTGACATCTCGCGCCTTTCCAAGGTTTCGGCCGGTACTGCCCTCGTCGACCGCATCGTGGCCCTGGCCGACACCGCCTACGCCTTCGATACGTCGGTCGTCAACTACCGTCTCGAGCAGGAGATCCTCGACTTCTGGGAGGTCAACAAGTCCTCGGGTATTCAGATCCGTATCGATAACGGCTACTCCGGCGAAGAGGCGGGCGTCCGCGCCATATATAACATTAATGAAGAAGAGCTCCGTACGATGATCGCCAAGTACGGCAAGAACGGCTCGCTCACCTTCGGTACGAGGATCCTTGTGAACGGTAAGAAGGCGGCCACCCTCAGCTTCACCGCGACCGTGGACGGGGCGGGCAACCTCACTTACACGGGTACCAACACCGTGGGCACCAGCGTGAAGCCCGCCACCATGAAGCGTACGGCAGACGGCCTCTTCTATACCTACGCCGTTACCTACACCGATGCCCAGCTTCTGAACCAGACGCTCCTCAATGCGGAGTACACCTTTGTCCGCTTCGTTGAGATCGGCGGCGAGGAGATCAGCATCAACCACGGCAACAGCGTGTTTGGTGACAGCATCTCGGCTGCCGAGGCATACGCGAATTACGCCGTCGAGTATCCCGAGGATCCCATCGTGCAGAAGGTCATGGGCGCGATGGACTCCATCCCCACGGGTGACATCTCCTCCGCCATCCTCCGTGAAAGCGGAGAGCTTTACGTGGTCTACGAGAGCGGCAAGCTCCAGAACCTCGGCGCCACCGGCTTTGCCGCGCGTGAGGGCTACAACGAGAGCTACGTGGTCGACGGCCTCGTGGAGGACGGCATTCTCACGCTGACGCTGGCCGACAGCAAGGACATCAACGTCGCCAATCAGATCCTCGGCACCGCCGCCCCCATTAAGGTCTGCCTGAAGTCCGACGGTGAGAACCTGCTCTGGACTCCGGAGGGCGAGGAGAACTGGCAGAACCTCTGCACGACCGACTTTATCCTGGACGGCGACCTGCCTCTCACCCTCCTCGCGGACGCTACCGACCTCGGCAAGCAAGCCGCCGTCACGGGCAACGGTGTTGTCTTTGCCGTAGAGGGGTCGTACCTCTCCTTCCGCTCCCGCGAGTGGAAGGAAGACACCGATTTTGCCACCGTTGCCTACTATTCGTTCGGCAACAAGAACCAGAACTTTAATATCCACTCTCTCCGTGAGATCTCCAAGAATGCCGACTTTGGCGTGATCCGCTCCGGCTCGCCGTTGACCTTCGTGGGCACCGAGTGGAAGGGCTCGACCGACGACTGCACGCCCCTGCACATCAACGGCACCTACATCGGTGCGAACCACGGCTACAACTGTATCGCCAAGATCCCGAACCCCGGTAAGACCGAGGCCGACATCGGCTCGGTGTGGCAGAATGCCGCCGGGCAGAAGTTCTGCCTTGTCCGCATTGCCGACGGCAAGCTGTGGCTCTGCCCGTTTGACGATGCCACCATGGCAAGCGGCAGCTTCTCCAAATACTGCGCCAAGGCCTTGATCGCCCAGGGAGATGTGCTGACGCACGTATCGGGTGCCACGAATACCGCCTCCATTACCGCCGCGGCTGCCAACCCCACGGGCGATATGCAGTTCTATGTGGCCATCAACGCGGTCGAGCGCCGTGTCTTCCTGAACGGCACCGTGGAGATCGATCCCACCGTAGCCGGATACCGCGAAGCCGAGTTTGTCGACCTCTACGAGTCCTACCGCATCCTTTATCTCCCTGCCGTTCTTCAGTACCTGATGGACAATGCCGGGAAAAACACCAACCAGAGCCACCACTCCGAGGATATCGGTGAGGCGTACGTGACGGTCTACAACACCTACCGCTTCCACAAGAACGGCGCCTGCGTGGTCTACACCGATTACGTCTTTGAGAAGGACGTTTCGCTCGGCATGGTCAGCGGCGTGCAGTCCAACACGTTCGGTGTCAACAAGACCGTGAAGGATGAGGAGGGGAACGATAAGACGATATCGACGAACTACATCTACCTTCCCGGCTCCAAGAGCTACAAGACGCCGACCGAGCATGACAGCAGCGATGCACAGATCACGATCAGCAAGACGGACCTTGTCGATGCGACAACGCCGATCTCCTCCTACTTCCAGATGACCGATGCCGCGGGCTCCAAGGCCTTCAACCTCGGCTACAACACCGAGTACGGCTACGGCATTCCCGAGGTTCGCCTGCCCTACCTCAAGGGTAGCATGGGCTTCTACTACACCTCCCTGAAGATGTACCCGCACCTCCTCACCGGCGGCTCCCTGAAGGCGGGTGACAGCATTGACTTCATTTCCTACCGTCTCCCCTCCGAGGCGACCGACAGTGACTTTACCGTCATCAACTGGTACTGGGTAGGTGAGACCATCTACCTCCAGCTCCATACTGCCAAGGCGATCGGTGAGCGCGCGGTGGCTCTGCCCGATTACATGGTGGGCATGACCGCCACGGTCATTGAGGACTCGACGAGCTTCACCGTCCACTCGGCCACCATTGCCGAGGGCGGCATTACCGTCTCCTCGACCGATGCGGGCTACGCGATCATTCGTCTGACCCCCGCAAACTAACAAGAAAAAGGAAGCCCTCGGGCTTCCTTTTTTTATCCCTCCCCGCCTCGCCCCTTTTCCGCCGTGCCCTCTCCGTCGGCTGCGCCGCCACCTCTCCCCAAGGGCGAGGCCGATGTTAGACGAACGCAAACAAAAGTGAAGCTCGGCTTTCCGAAGGGCTCCCCCTCGGGGGGAGCTGGCGCGGAACGCGACTGAGAGGGGTCTTGGCCGCCTTACCCCCTTCGCGCTCCGCCTCGCGCGTGCCGCCCCCTCGTATCCCGCCGCCCCTCGCCACACCTTTCCTCACCCCCGCGCACCGCCGCCTCACGCGCCGCGGCCGCCCTCTCTCCGTCCCGCTCCCCTCGTTTTCCGCCGCCCCCCGCCCCTCGGCCGCACCGTTCCCCCCCACACCCTCGGCCGCCTTGCCCCGC
>JAFVYX010000042.1 GCA_017500625.1 Clostridia bacterium
ATGCCTACGCCATTACGGTCCATAAGAGCCAGGGAAGCTAGTATGGCACCGTCATACTTCCGCTCTATTCCTGCCCGCCGATGCTGAGAACGCGCAATCTTCTTTACACCGCGATCACGCGTGCCCGTCAAAGAGTGATTCTCGTCGGCCGTGAGGATATCCTTGCCGCTATGGTAGAAAACGATCGCCATTTTCTGCGCTATACTCACCTGGCCAGGCGCCTTGCGGCTGCTTTTTCTGAGTGAGGTGTGAAACTAAAAAACAAAAAACGGTCGTCTGTCATTTTTCGCTTGCAAAAGACAGCCGCTTCGTGTATAATAAATATACTTTAAACTTTTGAGGAACAGGAATGAGAACGAGAATCGGAATCGATCTTGGGGATGCTGGGATCGTCGTCAGCAAGGTTGGCGATGCGTGCATTCACAAGGAAAGCGCGGTGGTCGCACTCCACCGTGAGGACGGTTCCTTCCTGGGAATCGGAGGAGATACCGACCGATACGAAGCCGCTGGTGGAGGGGAGGTCGTTCTCCGCCGCATTTTCAAGGACGGTGCCGTGATCCCCGAATACACCCGTGCCGCGATGGCACACCTCATTTCCCGCTATCGGACAAGCGACGGCGGCTGCCGCGTGCTTTTGAGCGTTCCCTGCAGCATTGGTGACGTGGAGGAGGGGGCTCTGGCGGAAATGGCCATTGACGCGGGGGCCGATGAGGTCTATCTTGTCTATTCGCCCCTGGCGGCGCTGATCGGCAACGGCATTGATCTTGGCGGTGGTGCGGTTATTGTGGATATCGGTGCTACCCGAACGGATATCCTGACCGTCTGCCATGGCAGGATCTTTTATAAAAAGACCGTGGAGGCAGCGGGCAAAAGCTTTGACCTTGCCGTGTCTCAGTATCTTTACGATAAGCACAAGGTAAGGATCTCAGCAGAAACTGCTGAGCAGGTCAAGGTCAAGGTTGGAACGGTTTGGGTGGGCAATGAGAAAAAGTATATCGACGTCCGCGGACGCGATATGACAAACGGCGATTATTGCACTGTGAGGATCTCCTCGGAGGAGATGTTTGCGGCACTGGAGGAGCCCATGGCGGCCCTTATAGAAGGAGTCTGCGATGCGATTACCAAGATTCCGCCCGATTGTGTTAACGACGTATTCGATACGGGGATCCTTTTGTCGGGCGGTGGTTGTCAGCTCGATGGGATCGACAAGATGATCGGTGGTGTTACGGGCGTTGCCGTCACTCGCCTTTCGGATCCTGCCAACACGGTGGCACGGGGGCTTGCCACCCTTCTGGAAACGGTGACCGAGCCGCGCTCGGCAGGTACCCTCAACATTTCACGGTATATTATGAAGGCGGCGGCAGAGCCGCAGAGAGGATAAGATATGAATTCGAAAAATCAGAAGTTTGTCCAGATCATGGCGTTGGTGCTTGCCATTCTTATGATCGGTGGTGCGGCTACGGCCATTCTTTACTCGATTCTTTGATGGGCCGGCATTTTACCAAAAGAAAAAGGAGAGCCTCCGCTCTCCTTTTTCTTTTTTTCACGGATAGGAAAAGAACTGTGCGGTGGGCACAGTTCTTTTTGCATTATGCCTTTTTTTCGAGATGATAGACCGTAGTGTGATCGTAGATCTCTCCGGCACGCAGAATTCCCTCACCACGGTTGACGGCATTCGGCTCGGCTTGCGCTTCAAGGCAAAAGGCGGTGTGCTTTTTCTTCTCAACGCCGCCGCGGAAGGCGGGACCTCCCTCCATGGCGCAGGCGGTGTAGAGCTGAAGGCAGGGCTGGGTGGTGTACAGAGAGAGCGAAAGCGCATCGTTTTCCACGATCGCTGCCAGCGAGGGACGGCGGGGATCGGCGCTCTTTGAGAGAATAAAATTGTTATCAAAGCCGCCCACCTTATCCCCGATCCTGCGCGCGCGGCGCAGATCGAATTCGGTGCCCTCGACGGAGGGGTGCTCCCCCGTGGGGATCAGTGTGGAATCCAAGGCAGAATAACGGTCGGCCAATATCGTTGCCTTGTAATCCAAAACGGAGGTTCCCACCCGAACCAGGTTAAAATAGGCGTGGCTTGTAAGACTGAGGGGGGTGTCAGCATCGGAGGTGGCCTCATAATGGATCGTGAGGGAGGCGGCGCTCAGCGTATAGGTGACCTTGACCGTGAGATTTCCGGGATATCCTTCCTCGCCGTCAGGGCTGAAGAGAGAGAGAACAAGCGCGGTGTCCTCGGCACTTAGGACACGAAAAAGACGGCGGGAAAAGCCGACTTTACCACCGTGATGGCTGTTTGGGCCCTCGTTGACACTGAGTTGGTAGGTCTTTCCGTTCAGAGAAAATTTTGCGCCTGCAATGCGGTTGGCAACTCGACCGACGAGTGCCCCCTGATAGGTCGTATCGGCAAGATAATCGTCAAGGGTATCAAAGCCGCATACAATATTGCGCCCTTCAAAGATATAGTCGGTGATGATACCGCCAAGGTTTAAGATCCGAACCTCGCAGGTCTCGGTTTTCAGGGTGTATTGAAGCACCTCGGTACCGTCGGCAAGAGTTCCAAAGCATTGTACTTTCATAAAAACTCCTTGTTTTTTTGATCAAGCATCGATATCGGGAGCGGTGACCTCATGCTCGCTAAAGAGCCGCCGTGTACGGGCCGTGGCAAGAAGCACCGTGTCTATGGCCAAGGCAATGGAAAAAACAAGGGGCAGGATCCAGAACCCCGCAAATATAGGAATGTAGAAGGCGTTGCCGCCGTAACCCGGCTGCATGTCTACACGCTCGTTGTACTGGGCGAGAAACGTGTAGGCAAAGGAGACGGCAGCGCTGATAACGGCAAAGAGAAGACAAAGGCGATCCTGCTTCCGTTCCTCGCGCCGCTCGGAGAGCCACACCCGTCCTTCGTAGGTTTCGGGTGACGGTACGGTAGCGTCTCTCCTTTGAAATTCGTTAAGGCCGAGGCCAAGAAAAATGAAGGAGGCAAGAAAGAGCGCCTCGGAAAGGGCGGAGAGCAAAAGCACGGGAAGATAGGCGGCGGCCGCCTCGGGATTCAGATAGGTGTCGGCAGGAAAGCGGGCGAGGTCTGCCAGCGTGTAGGATTCAAAGAAGCGGTTGCGATAATAGAGGGATAGGATCGTTGAGGCAAGATGAGCCGCTGTCACGGAAAGCGTAAGGATCCGCCGCTTCTTTACCAAAAAGAAGAGAAGCACGGCCAGCGCAAGGAAGAGCGCTGCTCCAAGATACGCTGGAGGGACAGGGACGTTGTCAAAGAGAAGATCCACCGAAAGCGTTACCGCTGCTGCAAAAAGGAAGAAGGGCAGGGAAAGGCGCAGACGGCGGCTTTCACGCTGAGAAAGATCCTCGCAGTAGGGAGAGGCCAGAGTCCTCACCCCCTCATCTCTTGCCAGAGAATGGAAGTACGGCAGAATGTATCCGAGCCATACGATACCAACGATCAGAGCAAGGAAAAAGGCAATGGCAAGGAGAAAGACGTATTGTGTTGTGGTGACGGTAAAGCCCTTTCCCGTCAAGGGATCGTAGGTTGAGAGGAAGGCAAAGTCGGGGAGTGTGGAAAGCGCCGCCTTCACGATGATAAAAATTATGGTCATCGCGCGGATACTCTCAACGCCGCCGCGCACACGCTCGGCCTTCAGTGCTGCAGGGCAGTTGAAGCGTGCTCCCAGGTAGAAGAGCCCTTCAAAAAGGTTTTGAAAGGCAGGAAAGAGGAAAATCAACTCCAATATGGCAAACACCAAAGAAAAGAGGGTGATCGTCACGCGCTCCGAGGATAGGGTGAGCATAATAAACAGCGCGGGAAGCTTGATGAGCGTGATGTAAAAGAGCTTGCGGAAGGCCTCGGCCGCGCCGGCCATATAAGGAACAAAGGACACGAGGTGCCTGAGGGCATACAGGATAAAGAGATAACCGATAAAATCGGGTAAAACGTCAATGGTCGATACGTTGGGGTTGAAAAGGAACCATGCGCCGACCGACAGGGCGATCACGGGAAAGACCTTGCGCTTTGACATTACTTTTTATCCTTTCTTTTCTTTTTCCTTTCGGCACGGTAGCGCCGTTCCTCAGCCATTTCCTTGGCGCGCCGTTCCTGCATTTCGTCAAGCTTCGCGCTCAGACGACCGAGGCCGGGGAGAGAAAAACCGCCCTTGTCCATAGAGAGGTCCTCCGGAAGACAGATCCACATATAGAAGCTGTAGATCATCTTGAGGTTGAGGAAGGCGATAACGATCCCCACCAAAAGGATCGCGATGTTGTAGCGGACAAGGAATAGGGCAGAGCTTTCGCCGTAATTGAATTGGCCCGCCAGGAACAGAAGGTAATAGACGGTAGTGAATATGCGGTTGCGGAAGGCCCGGACCTCAAGGACACGCACCTCGGTCTCTTCTGCCAGTGCCTGCAGACCCCGGAAGAGGAAGAAGCAGAACACAAGCTCAAGCGCATAGGCGGCCAAGGGGATCAGGCGGAACAGCAGCTCCTCTTCCTTGGTGGGCAGGAGCGAAAAGAGCGCCGCCACCTCAAGAAGAAGATAGAAAACGCCAAGGACGGCCGTGGGGATCATAGTGCAAAAGGCACTCTTGAGGGGGCGGTTGTAGGCCGCAAGCTTGGTCATGGCCAGGAGCATAACAAGATAACCGAGGATCTTAGTAAAGCCGGGATAGACCAAAGTATTCAGATTGATGAGATATCCCAAAAACAGGATGCCAAAGCCCATGGTAGCCCTCCGTTATTCGGCATCCGCGCTGGCGGCACCACAGCATTTCTTGTACTTTTTGCCACTGCCGCACGGACAGGGATCGTTGCGCCCGACCTTCGTAGATTTGGCGGCGGAAGTGGGCTGCTTTTGCGGCATTTTGCCGCCCTCAAATCCCTCAGTCAGCTGTCGGGCCACCTCGCGGCGTACCATGGGCTGCTCCTTCGGTCTTGCCGAAAGAAGCATACGCACTGTGCGGTCGCGGATATCGTCGATCATCTCGCCGAACATATCGTTGCCGACGATGCGGAACTCGTTAATAGGGTTTCTCTGGGCGTAGGCGTTCAGGCCGACCGAGCCCTTCAGCTCCTCCATGGCCTCCAGATGCTCCATCCAAAGCGTGTCCACGTTGCGGAGCAGGATCACTCGCTCGACCTCGCGGAGCCCTTCTTCGCCAAAGAGGACGGCCTTTTCCTTGTAAAGCTCGTTTGCGCGAGAGAGAAGCTCGGCCTCGATGGCGTCGGCATCGGGAATCTCGTCAGGGCTGGCATAGCGGAAGGAATCGGGCGTGGTCAAGAGTCCCAAGAAGCGCTGGCGCAGGGCCTCAAGATTCCAGTTGGCCTTGCTGTCCGCGCAAGCGGTGGCCACGGCCTCGGCGATCGTTCCCTCCAGCATATCGGCAATCGTTTTGGAAAGGTCGGCACCGTCCAGCACCTCGCCGCGCTGCTTGTAGATGAGGCGACGCTGCTGGTTCATAACGTCATCGTAGGTAAGGACGTTCTTTCTTCTGGCAAAGTTGTGGGCCTCAATGCTCTTTTGTGCGCGTTCAATGGAGTTTGAGAGGATGCCGGCGGAAATGGGAGTGTCCTCGCCAAGGCCGAGGCGCATAACGCTGTTGGCGATGAATTCGCTGCGGCTCCCGAAAAGGCGCATCAGGTCGTCGTCCAGCGCCAGGAAAAAGCGCGATTCGCCGGGGTCTCCCTGACGGCCGCTTCGTCCACGGAGCTGGTTATCGATGCGTCGGCTCTCGTGGCGCTCGGTGCCAAGGATAAAGAGACCGCCGGCCTCTCGTACCTTGTCGGCCTCGGGACGGATCTCCTCCGCGAATTTTTCATAAAGCGCGCGGTACTCGGCTCGTGCCGCAAGGATCGCCTCGTCTTCTGTGGGAAGGGTCCTCACCGCTTCGGCAACGATCTCCTCCTCATAGCCTGCGCGGCGCATAGCCGCCTTGGCCATATAATCGGGGTTGCCACCCAGCATGATATCGGTGCCGCGTCCCGCCATGTTGGTGGAAATGGTAACGGCGCCGAGCTTGCCGGCCTGGGCTACGATCTCGGCCTCACGCTCGTGGTGCTTGGCATTTAGAACGGTATGAGGGATCCCATTCTGCCCCAGGAGCATAGAAAGGAATTCCGAGCGCTCAATGGACACCGTGCCCACAAGGATCGGCTGCCCTTTTTCGTGACACGCTGCGATCTGTCGCACGATCGCACGGTATTTGGCTCTTTGATTGATATAGACCTCATCGTTGTGGTCCTTGCGGATCATCGGCCTGTTGGTCGGCACCTCGACAACATCAAGGGCGTAGATCTCACGGAATTCATCGTCTTCGGTCAGTGCCGTACCCGTCATACCCGAGAGCTTGCGGTACATACGGAAATAATTCTGGAAGGTGACGGTTGCCAGAGTCTTGGATTCCTTTTCGATCTTGACGTGCTCCTTGGCCTCGATCGCCTGGTGGAGTCCCTCGTTGTAGCGGCGGCCGGGCATCAGACGGCCCGTAAAGGCGTCGACAATGATGACCTGATTGTTTTTCACCACGTAATCGATGTCGCGCTCCATAATGCCGTGGGCGCGGATCGCTTGGTTGATGTGGTGGTAAAGGGTGGCATTTTCGGGGTCCGAAAGATTTTCAACGGCAAAGAAGCGCTCGGCCTTGGCAATGCCTGATGCGCTGAGCGTGACCGTTCTCGCTTTTTCGTCTACCACGTAGTCGCCATCAAGGGTGTCCTGGTCCTCCTTGTCGTCCAGCTCCTTCACCACGTGCTTTTTGAGCGAACGCGCGAACTTTTCGGCGCGGTCGTAAAGCTCGGTGGATTCGTCGCCCTCGCCCGAGATGATGAGCGGAGTGCGCGCCTCATCGATGAGGATAGAGTCCACCTCGTCCACAATGGCAAAGGCGTGGCCGCGCTGGACCATGCGCTCCTTGTAAATGACCATGTTGTCGCGCAGGTAGTCAAATCCGAATTCGTTGTTGGTGCCGTAGGTGATGTCAGCGGCGTAGGCCGCCTTCTTTTCATCGGGGTACTGCCCGTGGACCACAAGACCTGTGGTAAGACCGAGGAAGGAGTAGACGCGTCCCATTTCCTCGCTATCACGCCTTGCAAGATAATCGTTGACCGTAACGATGTGAACGCCCTTGCCGGTCAGTGCGTTGAGATACGCCGGCATGGTAGCCACCAGGGTCTTCCCTTCGCCGGTCTTCATTTCCGCCACGCGGCCCTGGTGCAGGAGAATGCCGCCGAGAAGTTGCACGTAAAAGGGGCGCCGAGTGCGATTCCCAGCACGATGGAAATGGGAATATTCAAGAAGGTCATCGCTCCCACTCCATTGCCCATGTTGATGCCAAAGAAAGCCGTAAACAGAACGATCACG
>JAFVYX010000043.1 GCA_017500625.1 Clostridia bacterium
AGGCCGTGGTCGGCTACGGCAAGGCGGACAAGCGCCAGGTCATTGAAATGGTGACGGCGCTTTTGAAGCTTCCCGCACCGCCAAAGCCCGACGATACGGCGGACGCCCTCGCCATTGCCTATTGTCACGCCCAGTGTCTTGGGTCGCGCATAGCCCCTTATTTCAATCATTAAGAAAGAGTAAACGTATGTGGATCAGCGATCAGTGGAAGGATTATGAGCTTTTGGATACCTCGGACGGGGAGCGCCTTGAGCGTTGGGGTAAGTACGTGCTTATCCGTCCCGACCCTCAGGTCATCTGGCATACCGAGCGCCCCCGTGCCCTTTGGGGCAGGGCCGACGCCGGCTACAAGCGCTCGAGGAGCGGTGGCGGCGCCTGGAGCGAGAACACGCTCCCCGAAAAATGGCGCATTTCCTATGGGCCGCTCACCTTCCGTATTCAGCCCACGGGCTTTAAGCATACGGGGCTCTTTCCCGAGCAGGCGACCAACTGGGATTTTATGATGCGCCTCATTCGCGATGCCGGTCGACCCATTAAGGTCCTGAACCTATTTGCCTATACGGGCGGTGCCACCGTGGCCGCCGCGTACGCGGGGGCCTCCGTCTGTCACGTGGACGCGGCACGCGGAATGGTGGAGGCAGCCAAGGAAAACGCGGCGCTCTCCGGTCTTTCCGAGGCCCCGATCCGCTACATTGTTGACGATTGCAAGAAGTTTGTCGAGCGCGAGATCCGTCGCGGCAACCGCTACGATGCTGTGATCATGGATCCTCCCTCGTACGGGCGCGGTCCCGGGGGCGAGGTCTGGAAGATCTAGGAGAACATCGATTCTCTCATTTCTCTGGTTTCCGGTGTCCTCTCGGATACCCCCCTCTTTTTCCTTTTGAATTCCTACACAACGGGTCTTTCGGTCTCGGCGATGAAGTATATGACAGAGCTGCATATCGGCGCGCGATTTGGTGGCACCTCGGAGGCGGAGGAGCTTGGGCTTCCCGTCACCAGCACGGGTGGCGCCTTGCCGTGCGGCGGTAGTGTCCGTCACGTGTTTTGAGGTGAGCAATGAGCGATTTTATTAGGACAGAGCACCTCTCCTTCAGCTACGATGACGGTGAGGGGGCTACGCCGATCCCTGCCCTTTCCGATGTAAACGTTACCATACAGAAGGGCGAATATGTGGCCATTTTAGGTCATAACGGGTCGGGGAAATCGACCTTCGCTAAGCTGTTGAATCTCATTCTTCTCCCCACGGCAGGCAAGCTGTTCGTTGATGGCGTTGAGGTGGGGCCCGACGGTGTGGCCGTCCCCCCCGAGCAGGAGGAGGACGCGATCTTTGCCATTCGCAAGAAGATCGGTATGGTCTTTCAAAATCCCGATAATCAGCTGGTCGCCACGATGGTCGAGGAGGACGTGGCCTTTGGTCCTGAGAATCTTGGCCTTCCGCAGGCCGAGATCCGCGTTCGTGTCGATGAGGCGCTGGCGGCTGTTGGAATGCAGGGGTATGAGCAATATGCGCCGCACCGCCTTTCGGGCGGACAAAAGCAGCGCGTGGCTGTGGCGGGCGTTATCGCCATGAAGCCCGACGTCATTGTGTTTGATGAATCTACGGCTATGCTGGACCCCTCGGGACGTCATGAGGTCGTGGAGACAATGGAAAAGCTCAATCGTGAGGAGGGGATCACGATCCTCCACATCACGCATTATATGGAGGAAGCGGCCAAGGCCGACCGCGTGATCGTCATTAACGACGGTACGATCCTTCTTGACGGCGCGCCTTGTGAGGTCTTTTCTCATATCGAGGAGCTGCGCGCTGTGGGCTTGGACGTTCCGCAGGGAACGGCTCTCCTTTACGAGCTGTCGCGTGAGGGGCTGGCTCTCCCCTCGGGGCTTACCGCCCCCTCCGATTGCACGAAAGCGATCCTTTCGCTTATGGGAGGTGCGCGCCATGAATAATATTTTAGAGCTTTGCGGCGTCTCCTACGAATACAGTGCCAAGACGCCCTTTGCGACCGCCGCTCTCAAGAGCGTGGATCTCGCCTTCGGTGAAGGGAGGATCACGGGTGTAATTGGGCATACGGGCTCGGGAAAATCCACGCTCGTGCAGATGCTGAACGGCCTTCTCCGTCCGACCGAGGGGCGGGTGCTTCTTTCGGGAAAGGATATCTGGGAAAAGCCGAAGGAGATCACCAAGGTCCGCTTTCGCGTTGGCCTTGTGATGCAGTATCCCGAGCATCAGCTGTTTGATGCTACCGTTCGTGCCGATATCGGCTTCGGTCCGCGCAATATGGGACTCTCTCCCGAGGAGATCGAGCGCCGAGTCTCCGAGGCCGCCGCCTTTGTCGGCATCGGCGAGGAGCTTCTGGACAAATCCCCCTTTGATCTCTCGGGCGGCCAGCGCCGACGGGTGGCGATCGCCGGTGTGATCGCGATGCGTCCCGAGGTCCTGATCCTTGACGAGCCCGCCGCCGGTCTCGATCCCCGTGGCCGCCGTGAGATCCTTACGGGGCTTTGGGAGTACGGCAAGAGCAGTGGAACGACGCTTATTCTTGTCAGCCACAGCATGGAGGATATGGCGCACTATTGCGATGACGTTGTGGTCATGAACAACGGCAGCGTATATATGACGGGCTCGGTTTCCGAGGTCTTTTCCCGCGCTGAGGAGTTGGAGGCCATCGGGCTGGACGTGCCCGAGGTCGCCAAGATCGCCACGGCGCTCCGTCGCCACGGGATCCCCCTGGAGGGCGATCTCTACACCGTGGAGAGTGTCAAGCAGGCCCTCCTGCGAGTTCTGCGAGGGGAGGGAGAGACATGAAGGATATGACTCTTGGGCGGTACTACCACGCAGATTCGCTTCTGCACCGCCTCGATCCCCGCATCAAGATCCTCTCGGCGATCCTTTTGATCGTTGGCCTTTTCTCGGCAACAAGCCTCTATTGCTATGCCTTTCTTGCCGCGCTCGTTCTTCTTCTCGTGGCGCTTGGGGGGATCCCGCTTCGTATGATCCTGCGTAGCGTCCGCCCCCTGGCTTTTGTGCTTGTGTTTACGTCGCTCATCGCGGCATTTATGACGAAGGGGGACGGCGATCCTCTCTTTTCGTTCTCTCTCTTTTCTCGTTTTCGGATCGAGATGTATCCCGAGGGGCTGATCCGTGCAGCGCTTCTTTCCCTGCGTATTCTTCTTTTGGTCATTGCCACGGGCCTGTTCCTTACCTATACCACCACCCCCACCAACCTGACCGATGCGCTGGAGCACCTATTGCACCCCTTGACCTATCTTAAGATCCCCGTGTACGATTTTGCTATGATGATGACGATCGCTCTCCGCTTTGTTCCTACGCTTATGGAGGAGACTGACCGCATTATGTGTGCGCAAAAGGCCCGCGGTGCCGACTTCTCGTCCGGCTCGCTCCTTCGCCGTATCCGCGCTCTGGTACCCATCATTATTCCGCTTTTCGTTTCCTCCTTCCGCCGCGCCGTAGAGCTTGCCACGGCGATGGAGTGCCGTTGCTACCGTGGCGGTGTGGGAAGAACGCGCCTGCGCACCATGAAGTGTCACGGCAGGGATTGGCTCTTTCTCTTGGCGGCGGCCCTTTGTCTTTCTGCCGTATTTCTCGCCAATACGTACCTTCCGCAGCCCACCTTTATGAGAGGCGTCCTATGAAGTATCTTTTGCGAATTCGCTACGTAGGCACCGATTTTTGTGGCTTCCAGGTCCAGAAAAACGGGCGCACGGTGCAGGGCGAGCTTCAAGCGGCCGCCGAGCGCCTGTTTGGCTGTCCTTGCCTCATTACGGGGTGCAGTCGCACCGACAGCGGTGTCCACGCTGAGGAATTCTATCTTACGCTTGAGCCGGCGTCGCCTCAGGCGGCGGCGATCCCTCCGGCGGCGATCCCGGCGGCGATGCTTCAGTATCTTCCGTACGATCTTGCTATTACCTATGCCGAAGAGGCCCCTTCTGATTTTCACCCTCGCTACGATGCTCTCGGTAAGGAATACCGCTATCTTATGCGCTTTGGCTATCCCCCCGATCCCTTTCTCGTCCACCGTGTATGGCAGATGCCGTATCGCTTGAGCGAGGAGGGGTTCGGCCGTATGCGCCGCGCCGCCGCCGATCTCGTCGGCACGCACGATTTTACCTCGTTTATGTGTACGGAATCGGACATTGAGGATCGCGTTCGGACGATCTCCGCCCTTGACCTTACGCGGGACGGCCCCCTCGTTACGTTATCGGTGACGGGCAACGGCTTCCTTTACAATATGGTGCGCATCATCACGGGAACGCTCTTTGAGATCGGCGTCGGCCGCCGTGAAGTTGATTCGATCCCCGCGACGATAGCGGCGTGCGACCGTACGGCCGCCGGTATGACGGCACCGCCCGACGGGCTCTATCTCCACCGCGTTTTTTATTCCAAAAAATTTGGTAATACCGAAAAGTAACTATGAAAGCTCCCCTTTCTGCGCATACTCTTTTTTGATATCGTATGCGAGGTACAGGCGCGGCCGCATTGCGGTCGCGCCTTTTGTAATATGAAGAGAAAAGAGAAGAAAAGAGGGCGCCGCCTATTTCGGGCACTCCTTATCACCCTGCCGCTTCTTGCCATCGCCGCACTCACGGCGACGGCCGCTTATCTTGCGATAACGGTGGATACCGAAGCCGATGTCGAGCTGTTTTTGGCCTCGCGTGGCTCACGGACGACGCGCCTTTATTATAACGCGAACCGCGAGGCCACCGTCTATGCCGCTACCGAATGGGAGAGTGAGCGCCTTTACGGCGCAGAGAATGCCATATGGACCAAGTATGAGGACATTTCCGAAAACCTGAAAAACGCCTTTCTTGCGGCCGAGGATCATCGTTTTTATAAGCATGACGGCGTGGATTGGCTGCGTACGCTTAAGGCGGCCGTTAATCAGCTTTTCCACTTTGACGACCGCTTTGGCGGATCGAGCATCACACAGCAGCTTGTCAAGAATCTCTCGGGCGACAGCGAGGTCAGCGCCACCAGAAAGCTCCGCGAGATCTACCGTGCGGTGGCGCTGGAGCGGCG
>JAFVYX010000044.1 GCA_017500625.1 Clostridia bacterium
AGCACATGGTCGAGTGCACCCTGGAGTGGCTCCGCAAGGTCATTGTCTGAGAACAGAATAGGCACCGCCGCCAATGCCCGTCATTGGCGGCGGTTTTTTTGGTAAACGGAACACCCGCACGGCGGGTGTTTTTTTCGTGCGGCAGGGCCCTGCCAGACCGCCCTTTTCGCCCTCCTCGGCACCTCCGCACCACCTCCGCCACTGCCTCCGCACCACCTCCGCCACTGCCTCCGCACTGCCTCCGTCACCGCCTTCGCACTGCCTCTGCGGAGAGAAAAACGTCAAAAACGCGTCAGAAACAAAACTTTGCATTTTTAGCAAAATGATTAGTATTCTTTACAAAAAATGCGATTTTAAGCATACGGGCGCGCCATAAAAAACTTTTAAAAAAGAGCGCTCTTCCTCTTGCAAAAGCGGCGCGCCTATGGTATAATGCTAATACCGAGGGGCAGCCGCCCCATCACATCTTCCGTATTTCTTATAAAGGAGGCATACATCATGAGAAAACACACCCTGTTGGCACTGTTGTGCTTTGTGCTGATGCTCTCCACCTCCCTTGTCCTCGCTTCGTGCGGCGGACGGGGCGATGATGACGAGACCACAGCCGTAACCACCACAGCGCCGACCACCACCACGGCGGCGACTACGATAGCTCCCGCCACCACCACCGCTCCCGCGGCCACCACGGCTCCTGCGGCCACCACGGCTCCCGTGACCACCACGGCTCCCGTGACCACCACGGCTCCCGTGACCACCGCGCCCCACCAGCACGTGTACAGCACCACCGTGGTGGCTCCCACCTGCACCGCGGACGGTTACACCCTGCACAGCTGCACCTGCGGTCACAGCTATCAGGATACCCCCGTGCCGGCGGGTCACACCCTCTCGTCCAAGATCGTGCGTTACCCCACGACCATGACCGAGGGCGTCCTGCGCTTCAGCTGCAGCAAGTGCTCCTTCACCAAGACCGAGGCGATCGATGCGGTGTCCACCGTCACGCTTCCGAGCATTGCCGAGGCCATTGCTTCTGCCCTGCCGGACGGCACCTTTGAGATCTCGGATCTCGATTCGCTTCCCGCCATCGCTCTCTTCCGTTCTTATACGGAGCTGCATGACGGTGAGCCCTACGTCGAAAGCTCGGGCGACCTCTATTACGCCGTCAAGATCGGCGCCTTCACCCTGACGGTGGACGGCACCGACGTCAGCGGTCACCTGGACCTTGAGGTCGGCACGGCCGACCTTGCCGAGGGTGAGACCACCAGCGAGGACTTCGAGAAGATCTTCTCCATTGAATTCTATATGGAGGGTGACGACCTCTCGGTGGCGGTCAACAGCCCCGATGCCACAAAGCTTGACCTGAGCGATGCGTTCTACACCGCCCTTGCCGCCAAGCTCGGCGTGCCTACCGAGGTCCTCACCGAGGCCTTCTACGTAGCGTGCGAGATGGAAAACTACCTGCCCCTGGCCGAGGCGATCGCCAATGCCATTGCCGCGGAGGTCAACCTTCCCACGGCAGAGCACGGCATTGCCGACCTTCTGGCACTTCTCAGCAAGGACCTTGTTGCCGCGGAGGTTGACGGCGATAACACCGTCTACACCGTGAACCTTGCCGCCCTCTCCGATGCTCTTGCCGAGTACGTGGATAAGACCCTCGGTGACGTGATCGACGCCGCTTACGGGGAGAACACCTCCGCCATGCTGATGGCCTACATCGCCCTGCTCCCCGACATGAAGCTGGGTGAGATCGCCGATTCCGCCATTCTTCTTGCCGAGACCTACGAGATCGATCTGGATCTCCTCTACACCCTCATCAACCGCATCGTTTACGATGCCACGGGCGCCGACTTTGACGTTGAGCTTGCCATTCTGGCGCGTTACGATGACACCCTGGCCGACGTCGCCGCGGAGATTTCGGGTCAGCCCGCAAGCACCATCAAGGGCGCCGTTGTCGGCACGGCCACTATGATCTCGAGCACCACCTTTGCCGAGTGGTATCACGGCGCCTTCTGCGATAGCACCGTGGATGCCCACGAGGCCGGCAGCTGCGAGGCCCTTGCCGAGCTCCTGGCGGGCATTTCCGGCGGGCTTGACGACATCGTCATCAATGCCACCGTGGATGCCGAGGGCAACGTGCTGTCCTACGAGGTCAGCTGCCCGCTCTTCGGTATTGTGAGCAATGCCGAGGGCGTCAATGGCGGAGCGGTCCTTCCCGGCCTTGGCGTGCTCAGCTTCAACCTGACCGACACCGCCTTCACGCTTGACATTACCGACATGGAGGATCCCACGGGCAAGTACGTGGACATCACCGCCACGCTGGAGAACGGCGCGGTCATGTCGATCGACGTTCTCCTCAGCACCAAGTATGAGGCGTCCGATAAGGAAAATCCCGAGGGTGGCGAGCCCGAGGGTAGCGAGCCCGAGGAGCAGACCGAGTCCGAGGAGCCGACGGTGGTCTTCGTTCCGATCCTTGACGCTACCCTGACCTTCACCTACGGTGAGGATGACTTCAACGTGATCGCCAACCTCCTCGTGGAGGCCCCCACGCGGAAGCAGATCACCGTTGGCATTGGCAATACTAAGCTTGCCGTTGCCTACGGCGCCGCGGGTGCCGGTGCGCCCGAGGGCTACTTCCTTGTGACCTACGTTCCCGCCGAGAACGGCTTCAGCATTACGGTTACCGACGTGCTGGCCGACGCCACGATGGGCTCGCTGACCTATGCCGTGGACGCTGAGACCGGCAACGTCACGGTGGCGCTCCTCACGCCCTTTGGCGAATTCGGCTTTGCGAAGGTGAACGGGGCGGAGAGCACGGTCTACACGCTCACCATGGGCTCGGGCGATGAGACGGCCGTCCTCGGCTCGCTCACGCTGGGCGATACCTCCGTGCTGGAGCTGGCCACCCCCGTCTTTGCGGGTAAGGTGGAGGTCGCTCCCGCCAAGGAAGGCCTCGGTGCCGTCGTGACCTTTACCGACTTCACCGCTGTGCTCGCTCTTAGCGACCATTACTTCATCGTCTCCGAGAGCGATAACGGTGAGAAGGGCCAGGAGATCGCTGTGGATGCCTATTCGCAGTACGTCGCCGTCCTGAACGGTGCCCTGTCCTTCGTCTACACCGCTCCCATTCAGTAATCTTTGAAAAGGATGGGCGGCCCCGCCGCCCATCCCTACCATAGCAAAAGCCGATCAGCCATGTGCGGATCGGCTTTTGCTCACAGGAAGGAAACGAAATGAAAAAGGGAAAGAAGAACGCAAGCCGCATGCCCCTTTGCCGTCGGGGCCTCCTTTTGCTATGCCTTTTTTCCCTTTTGCTTTCGCTCACTTCCTGTGACAGCGCCCCCGCCATCGTCCGTGAGGGGCTGACGGTCCTCCCCTCGGACGACACGGTCGCCCCACCTGCCGAGGGCACCCTGGCCCTCGGGCAGGAGGCCGCCTACACCCTGCTTTCCCATTACGTGCGCGCCACCACGGTCGTGACACTGCCTCCCGCCACGGTCGCGGCGCTGACCCGCCACGCGGAGGTCCTTTCCTCGCTCCTTTGGGACACGGGCCTCACCGATGGGCGCTACCGTGAGGTCGCCGCCCTCCTCAAGGCGGACGGCCCCGCCGCCATTGAGGCCTACCTCGCTTCGGACGGCGGCCTCACCGCCCCCGAGGTCCGCGCGCTTTACCTCTCGCTTTCCGAGAAGATGGGGGCCGAGCGCCTCGGCCGCTTTGCCTACACCGTGGCCCTCTACCGCTACGAGGACCTGGCCGCCACCGCGATGGCGCGCTATGAGAAATACGGCTATCCCCACCTGCTCCTTGAGGCCGAGCGCCTTGCGGCCGAGAAACCTTTTTCATGAACTTCCAGGTACACTCCATTATTGACTTTCAGGTACAGATAGTTAT
>JAFVYX010000045.1 GCA_017500625.1 Clostridia bacterium
ATCACCTTCCTGAAGGGACGCGTAAATTTTCTGAAGCGCATTTTTGAGTCAAAGCCCTCGATCCTCATCAAGCGCGGCGTGATCGACCAGCGGGAGCTGCTCCGTATGCGCCTGACGATCGGGGAGCTGCTCAGCGAGATCCGCCAGCAGGGCTACCGCGATCCCTCGGACATCGATTACGCGATCCTTGAGGAGAACGGCAAGTTTTCCTTGATCCCGAAGGCCGAGAGCGAGCCGCCCACGCGAGGGGAGAGCGGTCTCTGTGGGAAGGAGCCCGGGTGTGCGCTCCCCCTCATTGCGGACGGGGTGATCGACCACGATAACTTGCGCCTGATGAAGCGGGAGGAGGGCTGGCTCCTTGCCGTGTGCCGTGAGCGGGGCGTTGCGCCCGACGGGGTGTTTCTCCTGACGCTCGACGATGCGGGGAGCGTCACGCTGATTCGAAAGGAGGAGAAAAAATGAAGGCATTCATTGGGGCCGTGACGGTGCTTTTGCTCCTTGCTATCGGGGTGATCCTTTCCTCGGCGGCAGGGCTCCGCACGGTCGAGGAGTATTTGGACGCGCTCCCGACGGAGGACGTCCCCCTCGGCGAGGCGGCCGAGGCGTTGGGGGCGCTCTACGACGACGTCCTTGACGATCTCCTTCTTATCAACGCGGTATTTCCGCACACAGCGGCCGATGCGCTTCTTTCGGCGATCCGCCGCACCGAGGCGGCGGCCGCGGCCGACTCGCGCGAGGAATACGCCGTGGAGAGGGCAGAGCTTTACTCTCTGCTCCTTGATATGCAGCGCGATCTCGCGCCACACATCACCGACGTTGTGTAGGACTTGATTTTTCCCGTGGTTTGTGGTATGATGTTCCTTGAAAACCATTCAGGAGCGTTCTATGATCACACTTCTTTCCCGTCTTTTCATCAAGAACCGCGAGAATACCGATGCGGCCTCGGTGCGTGGGGCATACGGCACGTTGTGCGGAGCCCTTGGCATCGTTTTGAATCTTATTTTGTTTGTGGCGAAGCTCCTTGTGGGACTCCTCACGGGAGCGATCTCGATCACCGCCGACGCGCTCAACAACCTCACCGATGCCGGCTCCTCGGTGGTATCGCTGATCGGCTTCCGCCTTTCGGGGCAGAAGCCCGACAAGCATCACCCCTTCGGTCACGGACGGATCGAGTACCTCTCGGGGCTCATCATCTCGATGCTGATCCTTCTTGTGGGCTTTGAGCTGGCGAAGTCCTCGGTCGAGAAGATCCTTGCCCCCGTGCCCGTGACTTTTTATCTTTCGGCGGCCTTGATCCTTGCGGCCTCGGTGCTCGTCAAGGGGTATATGGCGTTTTACAACCTGCGGCTCGGCAAGAAGCTCTCCGCCCCTGCGATGCGTGCCACGGGCTTTGACTCGCTGTCCGATGCGGTCGCCACGGCGACCGTTCTGCTCTGCCTCTGCCTTTCGCCCGTGACCGACCTGCCGCTCGATGCTTACTGCGGTCTTTTGGTCTCTCTCTTTATTCTCTTTTCCGGTCTGCGCTCGGCCAAGGAAACGATCTCTCCCCTGCTCGGTGAGCCGCCAAGTCCCGAGCTGATCGATAAGATCCTGCGCATCGTCTATGCGCATAACGAGGTCGAGGGGATCCACGATCTCATCGTGCACGATTACGGCCCCGGGCGGAGCATGATCTCGCTCCACGCCGAGGTGAGGGCCGATGCCGATCTTATGGAAACGCACGATATGATCGACAACATTGAGCGTGAGGTTTCCCGACGGCTCTCCTGCGACGCCGTCATTCATATGGACCCGATCGTCACCGACGATGAGGAAGTGCTAACGGTAAAGGCGGCCATGCTTGAGCGGCTTTTGACGCTGGACGAGCGCCTGACGATGCACGACTTCCGCATGGTCAAGGGGCCGACGCACACCAACCTCATCTTCGATGCCGTCCTGCCCTACGATATGGCCGAGAGCGAGGACGCGCTGCGTGCGCGGATCGAGGCGCTGGCCAAGGAGCTTGACCCCACCTTCTTTACGGTAGTGAGCTTCGACAAGGCGTATACGTAAAAAAAGAGAAGACCCAAGGGGTCGTATCCTAAAGGACAGTTTTAATAGTAAAGAAGGCGAGTTCAAAGCTCGCCTTCTTTGTTAAGAATAAAATTCTTCCATAAATTCTTTATGTAGTGTCATCCATTCCTCTCTGAATAGTAGTTTATTGTCCAATAATTCTCTTGCCCTTGCACGATACTCTAACTTCTCATCATCAATCAATCTTTCCATTTGTAATTGATTATTGCCACAGTATTTATAATATGGGGCAACCAAATCAAAATGCGCTATAATTTCATTGCAAACA
>JAFVYX010000046.1 GCA_017500625.1 Clostridia bacterium
ATTGTAGCCCTTGGCGCAGAACTCGCCGTTCACGCCGGGGCCGACCTCCTCGCCCGTCTCGGGGTCAACGACCTTGCACATCACGTGCGGGAAGGCATAGCCGACCGTTTCGGTACGCACGTCAAGCGGATCGGTCCACGAGCTCATCGTGTTACCGGGGGCGCATTCGGTCTGGCCGTACACACTCACGATGCCCGTCATGTTCATCTCGGTGGGATCGGCGGCACGGCGCATCAGCTCGGGCGGGCACCCCGCTCCCGCCATAATGCCCGTCCGCATATGCGAGAAGTCGGTCTTGCGGTAGTTCGGGTGGTTGAACATCGCAATGAACATCGTGGGAACGCCGTTGAAGCAGGTGATCTTTTCCTCGTTGATGCAGGAGAGCGACGACTTGGCCGAGAAGTAGGGCATCGGGCACATCGTGGTGCCGTGCGTCATCGAGGAGGTCATCGAAAGCGTCATGCCGAAGCAGTGGAACATCGGCACCTGGATCATCATGCGGTCGGCCGTCGAAAGTCCCATGCGGTCGCCGATGCACTTGCCGTTGTTAACGACGTTGTAGTGGGTGAGCATAACGCCCTTCGGAAAGCCCGTGGTACCCGAGGTGTATTGCATATTGCAAACGTCGGAGGGGCGCACGGCCGCCGCCATACGCGCCACTTCGGCGCGGCTGACGAGCGAGTGGCGTGCCATCGCCTCGTCAAAGGTGAGGCAGCCCTCCTGACGGAAGCCCACGGTGATGACGTTGCGGAGGAAGGGCAGCCGCTTGCAATGCAAGGGCTCGCCCGGTACCGTGTCACGGATCTCGGGGCAGAGGGTGTTGATGATCTCGCGGTAATTGGAGTCGAGACAGCTCTCGATCATCACGAGGGTGTGCGTATCCGATTGGCGGAGCAGGTATTCGGCCTCGTGGATCTTGTAGGCGGTGTTGACCGTCACAAGCACCGCGCCGAGCTTGACCGTTGCCCAGAAGGTGATGTACCACGCGGGCAGGTTCGTGGCCCACACGGCTACCTTGGAGCCCGCCTTCACGCCCAGCGAAACGAGTGCACGGGCAAAGCGATCGACGTCCTCGCGGAATTCGGCGTAGGTGCGGGTATAATCGAGCGTCGTGTACTTGAAGCAGTACTGATCGGGGAACTCGTTTGCCACACGGTCGAGCACCTGAGAGAAGGTCAGGTCGATGAGCTCGTCCTTCTTGAATACGTACTGCCCCGTGCCATCGTGGTTGAAGTAGAGCGTTTTCTTCATGTCGCGCGTCGAATGGAAGCGGGACATGTAGTTGACAAAATGCGGGAAGATGATCTCGGGATCGTCAAGCCCCGTCAGCCACTCGGGCTTCCATTCCAGCGAGATAAAGGCGTCGTAATTTACAGAGGAGAGCGCCCTCACCACGTCGTCAATGGGCATCGTTCCCTCGCCGATCAGCTGGTAATTGCCCGCCTCGTCCGAATCGCGCAGATGCACGTGGGAGACGTATGCGCCAAGGTTCTTGATGGTGTCGTCAGCCGATTCGCCGTGATCGCGGTAGGGGTGGTGAACGTCCCACAGCGCACCGAGAAAGTCGCTCGCAAAGCGGTCGAGCATCGCGCGAAGGCGCGCCGTGTCGGCATAGATGCCGCTCGTCTTCAAAAGAATGCTCACCCCCGCTGCCTCGGCCGCGGGAAGGAGTGCGGTCAGTGCGGCCGCCACGGCCTCCTCGTCATCGTGCAGGGCGCACACCGTCACGTACGGCACGCGCGTGTTTCCGGCCACCTCAAGAAGCGAGAGCGCCGTGGCGACGGCCTCTTTGTCGGACGAGATATCAAGCGAGGTGTCAAAGCAGGGGATCGCAAGCCCCCTCTCGCGCAGCTCGCGCGCCGTGGCGGCGGTGTTGTACTTATGGAAGGGGCCGCCGCGATCGGTCATCGGGTCAAAGCGGGGGAGGTTGTAGACCTCAACGCCCGCAAAGCCCATGGCGACGGCGGTGTCAAGCATCTCGGCAAAGGAGAGCCCGGGCCACCCTCTGGTAGAAAAAGACAGCTTCATTCTACTTCTTCCTCATAAACGATTTTGTTCAGCGCGGAGAGATAGGCCTCGATGCCCGCTCCCACGATGTCGGTGGAAATGCCGCGGCCCGAATAGACCTTGCCGCCCGCACGGAGCTTAACAACGGTCTGACCCATGGCCTCGCGGCCCTCGGTCACGGCCTGCAGCTGGAAGTCGTCAAGCTCGTAATGACAGCCCGTGATCTTCTCAATGGCCTGGAACGCCGCATCGATCGAGCCGTCACCGATGTACACGCCCTCCTCGGTCACCCCGTTCCTTGTGAGCTTGATGTGCGCCGTGGCGGAAATGGTGTTGCCCGAGGTAATGACGTAGGTGTCAAGCTTGTAGGTCGGGGGCACCTGCATCGCAGCGGAGGCCACAATGGCGTCCAGCTCCTTAAGCCCCACGCGTTCTTTCTTCTCGGCGATCTGACGGAAGGCGGCAAACACACCGGCGGCGTCCTCGGCCGAAAGCTCATAGCCAAGCTTCTCGGCGGCGGCGCTCACAGCGGCCATATCGTCGTGAGCGGTCAGGTAGATGTCGGCCTCCCCGTGGTCGGAAAGGGCGGCGGTCGCCTTGCCCTTGTCTGCCTGGCAGATGCGCTGGATCTTTTCAATGACGCGCGAGAGCTGCGTCGTCTCGATCGCCGTGGTGGCCCCCAGGGCCTCTCCCTTGGCGGCAAGCACGCGCGCCACGTTGGGGAGCGAGGCCGAGACCTGCGGGTGCGCCGCCGTGCGGAGCTGCCCCGCGCCTGCAGTGACAGCGGCCACGGCACAGGCGTCCGCCATGGCAATGGCGTTGGAGACGGCCACGCCCAGCGTCACGGTCGAGAGGGCGGGAAGGGCGGCCAGCTGGGCCCCAAGGAAGGCAGAAAGCTCGGTGGGGAGCATCGTGCCCGCCGTGTCGCACAGCGTCACGGTGGTGGCTCCCGCTGCGATCGCGTTCGCCATGACCTCGGTGAGGAAGGCGGGCTCGCTGCGTGTCGCGTCCTCGGCGATGAACTCCACGTCCTCGCACAGCGCACGGGCGGCGGCGACCGTCTCGCGGACCGCCTCGATCATCGCCTCCGGCTTTTTGTGAAGCAGGTATTCTATCCCCACGGTGCTGGTCGGCACGGCGATCTGCAGGCGCGGGTGACGGGCCTTCGAGAGGGCGCTCCAAACGGCGGCCACGCTCTCGGCGCCAAGCTCCACGGGAACGGCCACCGTGCAATTCTCGACTGCCGCAGCGATCGACTTGATCTGCAGGGCGTCGATGCGCTCGTCCTTGATGCCCTCAAGCTCAAGGATATCGACTCCCAGCTTATCAAGAAGCTTGGAAAGCTCGATCTTTTCCTTAAAGGAAAGGCGGAACCCCTCCGAGCGCTCTCTCATCGTTGCATCGCTGATCCGTATCGACCTCATAACTGTCGTCTCCTTCATAACTCTTGAATTAAAGAAAAAAGCCCTGAGCCGCCAAGCGGCCTCAGGGACGAATTTACATTCGCGGTACCACCCTGATTATCCCCCCAAAAAGGGAAATCACTCATAGGCCCCCACCAGGGCCCCGCCCGATCACGGGGGCTGCCGTGTCTTATTACTCGCTCATCGCTTTGACAAGACCGACTCGGGAAGGAGATCGCCCTGACCGTCCGCATCGGCTCGCACCAACCGCCGACTCTCTGTGGCATTCAGAAAGGGTGAATTTTCCGTCAACGTCTTTTATTTAAGGTAATTAACACGAATATTTAAGCATAAAACGATGCCTTTGTCAAGTGAAAATGCAAAGAAAACGCCAAATTTGAAACAAATGCACAAAAAACCGAGAAATCTGTCCCGTTTTTTCTACAAATTGATGAAGAATAAAGCGGTTGACATTTTCGGGGACGCGTGGTAAAATCCATATATAATCAAATAGAAAGACTGTGACGAAGACGGTACGGCAACGCAAGCTTTCAGAGAGTCGGCGGTTGGTGTGAGCCGATATCTTGGTGCCAAGTACCCATCACTTCCGAGTCGAGGGCCTGAGCTTTGGTTAGGGCACTCCGTTTCCCGCGTTAAGGGTGAGGGCTTGCTGGAGTCCAAGAGGTGGCGGTCATTCCGCAATTTGAGTGGTACCGCGGGTAG
>JAFVYX010000047.1 GCA_017500625.1 Clostridia bacterium
GCTGGGGGGGGGGGGGGGGCGGTGTGGGAATGGCGAGGCGCTCCGCGAGGGGCGTGGTCTTCTCTCCTGCCGAAAACAGAGAAACGTAAAGCGCAAAAAAGGTAAGCCCCGCACCAAAAAAGAAGCCAAGCGCACGGCGCATTCCCCGTCGGCTTGAAGCGGCGCGAAGAGCGAGGACGAGGATCGCGAGGGCGAGAACGGGGAGAAGCCAAAGCACCCCCTCGGTGAGTGAGAGAGGGATCGCCCCCGAAAGGCGAGAGACGAGGGAGCGCAGACGGGCGCTGACGGTCGCCTCGTACGCATCGGCAAAGCGCGGCGAGCGCGAAAGGACAAGCTCTATTCCCAGAAAAAAGAGGGCGCCAAGGACGGGCGCCGATCGAAAGCGTTGCTTTTTACTCTGCATAAAAAAATCCCCCTCATACACATTCAGTATGAGGGGGCGTGCGTTCTTTATTCTGTGCGTGTGACGGGAGTTTTCGCCTCCAAGGGCATTTTCAGGCAACGTCCTCGGCTTTTTTGGCCTTTTGCGGCCAATAAAGAAGCACGGTCAGCGCGACGGTCAGAACGAGCGTTGTGACGATGCCGCCCTCGGGACCGAAGGCGCCGCCGTTTGTCAGCTCACGGCCACTGACAGCGACCGAGGTGAAAAGCGTTTCGGGAATGACGATCCCACTGACCGAGAGACCGAGGAGCGGGCCGCAGGCAAAGTTCCACGCGGCGTGGATCGCACAGGCGAGAAACAGATTGTGGGTGCGGAAGACGAGAAGACCGAGAAAAACGCCGAAAAGGAAGATGTTGATGGCACCAAGCAGGGAAAATCCCGCGTTACCCGTATGCATCGTGGAAAAGAAGAGGGCGCTCACCAACACGGCTCCGAGGGGGGTGGTGGTGTTACAGAGCGAGGGCATCAGGTAGCCGCGGAAGAGGAATTCCTCGGCCGAGCTTTGGACGAGGAAGGCGAGGAAGTAGGCAAGGAGCATCGCAGGGCGGGCGGCGGCGGCCGTGACGGTCAGGGCGCCCGTGGCATACGAGATGAGGAATACCCCACCGATCATCGCACCGCCGATCGCAAGGCCGAGAAGAACGCCGAGGGGAGCGCGGCGATCCCGAACAACACCCATCGAGGCGAGGGGGCGGCGCTCGATCAGACGGCAATAGATCACCGACACCGCAATGATGAGGGCCATCGAGAACAGCGAGATGAGAAGGTAGGCGTTCTCCGCCATGATCGTAACGGTGGCGGCGTCCATGGCCTGCATCAACGCCTCCTCGGTGATGGCGGGGTCGGTCAGAAGCTCGGGATCGAGCAGAGAGAACATGCGGATCGTGGTGTAAAAGGAGACGGGGACAGCGGCCACCGTCTCGGCGATCGTCATCACAAGGAAGAAAAGGAGAAGCTGACCGAGCATTTTCGGGCGGAAGCGTGCCTCACGGGCGCCGAGTGCCAAGGGATTGTTTTTTAAGAAATCAAGCATCGTTGGTTTTTGCACGCGGTGGCGTGCCCTCTTTTCTTTTGTGATAAAGCCATGCCGCAAGGGCAAGCAGCAAGAGCGTGAGGCCGAGGCCCGACAGGTAACCCGAAAGGTCGATGAGAACGTCGGTGACGGCAGGGCCGCGCCCCGTAAAGCGCTGGAGAAGCTCGTCGGCCGCGGCAACGGCGGCACCGAGGAGCACCATGAGCGAAAACGTCGGGGCGCTCACGCGACCGCGAAGATAAAAAGCGGCCTCAAGTCCGAGGACAAAGAATTCGATAAAATGCGCGATCTTACGCATAAACTGTTGGACAACACCGCCGACGGTCGACTCAGGACCGCCGACCAGGGGCACGACGATCTCGGTGACGGCATCGCTGGTCGCGGCCGATTGCTGTGGGGGGACGGTGGACTGCTGCATAATAAAGCCGACGGTGGCCGCCATAACCAAGAGCCACACCCAGCGCCATTCGCTTGTTGCTTTCATGACGACCTCCCCCTTTCTTACGTCTATTGTACCACAAAAGCCGTCGCCTTTCAACGGGCGGGGCCTCTTTTTTACAAATATATTACAAACGGGCGGGCGAAATGCCGTGACATCGCCCCAAAAATCC
>JAFVYX010000048.1 GCA_017500625.1 Clostridia bacterium
AACTCCATTCAGGAATCGGATACTTATTGTGTAAAGTATACCTGGTCGGCAGATGCCTCTCTTCTTGAAACCGGCGGCTTTGACCATGAAAATAAGCTGGTCTACTCACCCAATATGAACGATTTTGGTACCGTTGGCGGCGATACCCACGTTACCATTGAAAACGGAACTGTAAAAAGAGTAGTAGGCGGCGGTAATAAGGGTAACGTTGAAGGCGATACAAACGTAATCATTGAAAACGGCACCGTAGGCGGCGGCCTTGACTATCAGGCTGTTTCGGGTGCGGGTGACCAGGGCGACGTTTTCGGTAACACCAATCTTCATATAGAAGACGGCCTCTTTAACGGCTACGTTTACGGCGCAGGCACCAAACTTGCAGGCGAGATCGTGGACGGCAAGCTTGCGGTTGACCTTTCGGGCATCACGCAGGATGCTCTCGTGCTGACCGCCACCTGGAAGCTGGCAGAAACCGCGGGTGAGGTCTTTGGCGACCCCGCCGACCCGACCACCACGAAGAACTACTTCCGCGAGCCGAACGGCAATGATATGACCTACGTCTTCCTGCTTGGTGAGACCTACTCCTTCGGCACCTCGACCCTCGCCTTCCCGATCAATGACGGCGTGGTAGAGGCAACGGCGGGCAGCAACGGCTTCACCGCCAAGAAGATCGGCTCCTTCTCGATGCAGATCACCTCGGCCAACGGCTCGACCCGTACCGTGCTTGCCAAGGTCACCTACCGCGTTGACAGCACCGACCCCGGCACCTCGACGGCGGGCCGCGATGCGAGCGCATTCAGAAACGGCCTTGTGACCGAGCTGAAGGCGGGCATCACCAACCTGCGCCTTGACGTGAACGTTTCGACGGGTAGCGGTATGCTGGCGCTTGACAAGATCCCCTATGACATTCTGGTCAAGGATCAGGACGGCAACGTGGTGACCGTTTACACGATCAACGAGGACGGTAGCATCGACTTTGACGCGGGCGTTCTTGCCACCGCCGAGAAGCTGACCATTACCGTCACGCCCAAGTACGCGCTGAAGCGCTACGTGGATCTGTGCAGTGAGACCGTCACCGTGATCCCCAACGGCGGTGTGAACGTCTATACGAGCACCGAGCTTTACAACGCCTTTGCCGACACCTCGGTAACGACCATTAACTTGATGCGTACGATCTATGCCGAGGCCGATCCGCGCCAGACCTACCAGGGCAACGGCGTGAACATCCTCAACGAGTGGGAGAACGGCGTTTACGTGCGCGTGCCCACCGCGGCAAACGATACGGTGACCATCAACGGTAACTGCTACACGGTCGATGCCTCGCGCATTGCACTGCTTGACCCCCTGAAGGGCGGCCTTGCCACCCAACACGTGGGTGACCCCTACTCGGCCAACAACACCTACCGCCTGATCAACGTGCAGGCCGGTATCTTCACCTACTACGCTGCCGATCTTAACCACGATGCCTCTGCCGATACGCCGACGCTGACGGTCAACGACCTCTTCCTGCACGGCAACTTCAACGGCAACGGCAACGCCACCAGCGGCGAGATGAACGCAAGCGAGCTGCCCCTGCTTGTCGGTAGCCAGAGCCTTCTCGGCATTGAGGTGCGCCAAGCCAACCTCAACCTGACGAACTCGAGGATCGACTACACCTATACCGCCCTCTACTCGAACGGCTTTGTGGACACCAACGGCGATCAGCCCGCCGACCCGGCGAAGCTCCGCTCTACCATGACGCTTGACGGTGTCACGCTGGATCACTCCTTCGTCAATACCTTCTACTCCTGGGGTCAGACCGGTATGAACGCAAAGAACACCTATATCGGCCAGTCCTCGGGCGCTTCCTTCCACTTTGACGACTCGCCGATCTTGGTCACCAATCCGAACGGATCTTACCTCAATCTTGCCGATGACGTCACCATTGAGAACTACGTCACCGGTACCGAGGCTTGGTTTACCGCCTTTAACCTGAACATGGCGGCACCGGTCCTTAAGAAGGGTGTCAATGATGCGATCGCCCCCGCCACGATCACCTGCAACGCAGACGGCGACCCCGTCAGCGCTGAGATCAACTCTGACGGTACGGAAAGCGGTACGACCTACTTCAACTTTGTTATGGTCTGCCGTGACGAGG
This sequence comes from Clostridia bacterium, assembly GCA_017500625.1. The sequence continues at coordinate 2,135 of JAFVYX010000048.1, forward strand.
GCTTTGACGACCTTGCGGGTAACGTAACGAACGAGCAGGGCTGTGTCGTCTCGGGCGGCGCGCCGATCCCCTTCGTCCCTGTCTATAAGGGGACTGTTCCCACCCCCGATAAGCTCCTCACCGATATGTATATGGGTCTTGCCGCAAACGACACCTCCAAGATCGCAGGCATGAACACCATGTACGTCCCCGGTTATGACACCCCCGCAGGCTTCGTTTCCCTCTTCGTTGAAGCCTTTATCCCCGGCAGCAATTAAAATCCAACGGCACGGCGGCTACGGTCGCCGTGCTTTTTTTCAATAAATTTTGCGTTTCGTCAAAATTCTCTCCCGGGCGGCAAAAAATCGGTCCTTTCCCGAAAGTTCCCGCCCCCGCTCTCTTGACTTTTCAGTAAGAAGATGATATAATGAACGGTGGTAAAAATATACGGCATAGAAAGCCGTCAGAACAAGGAGGAACCCTATGGCTCATCTCAATGAGGCAGCTGTTGCCAAGATCACCGAGATCTGCGACAGATACGCCAACGAAACCACTCCGCTGATGATGATCCTCAGTGACATCCAGACCGAGTATGGCTACATACCGGTTGAGGTCCAGGAGCTCGTCTCGGAGAAGACCGGGATCTCGGTTGCAGAGATCTACGGCGTCGTCACCTTCTACTCTTTCTTCTCGCTCAAGCCCAAGGGGAAGTACGTCATTGGCTGCTGCCTTGGTACCGCTTGCTACGTCAAGGGTGCCCAGCAGATCATTGACAAATTCTCGGAGCTGCTCGGCATTGCGCCCGGCGGCACGACCGAGGACGGGCTCTTCACGCTGGACGCGCTCCGCTGCATCGGTGCTTGCGGTATTGCCCCGGCCGTGACCATCAACGGCAAGGTGTACCCGAAGATGAAGGTCTCCGAGGTGCCCGGTGTTGTGGCTGAATACAAGAAGCTTGGAGGTGCACAGTAATGGAGAAGATTACGTCAAGAGAGGCTCTGCAGGCCAAGATCTGTTC
>JAFVYX010000049.1 GCA_017500625.1 Clostridia bacterium
CCCCCCGCCCCCGAGACACCCGACGTGAACGAGAGTGAGGGCACGGCCTACGTCATCAACACGAATACCGACAAATTCCACCGCGAGGACTGCCGCTACGCCACCTCCATCAAGGAAGAAAACCGCGCCGAGTTCCTCGGCGACCGCGCCGACCTCATTGCCGACGGCTACACCCCCTGCGGCACCTGCAAGCCGTAAAAAATTCACAAATATCCCCTTGACAAAGCGCCTCCGTTATGATATCATTTTGATATCGAATAATCGGAGGTGTTTTGTTATGCAAGAAAAGATCCTGACCACAAAAAAGCGCGGTATGCCGATCCTTATTCTGTTTATCCTCGGCTGTCTTATCTCGCTGGCCCTCATTGCGGTGGGAGCGGTGCTGATGGACGGAGGCGATAAGACCGTCCTCGGCGGTGTCCTTTTCGGCATTGGCATGGCCTATATCTGCCTTTGCTGGATCCTGCTTCCCGGCTTTAAGGTGTTGAAGCCCCAGGAGGCGCTGGTGCTGACCCTGTTCGGTAAGTACGTCGGCACCCTGAAGGGCGACGGCTTTTACTTTGTCAATCCCTTTTCGGTGGCGGTCAACCCCGCGGCCAAGACCAAGCTGAACCAAAGCGGTGACGTTACCACCACGGCAGCCCCCCTGCCGAAGCAGGGCGCGGCGGCGGTGGAGGTCCCGTCCAAGAAGCTCTCGCTGAAGGTGATGACCCTCTCGAACAACCGCCAGAAGATCAACGATTGCCTCGGCACGCCCGTGGAGATCGGCATTGCCGTGACCTGGCGCATCGTGGACACGGCCGCGGCGGTGTTCAACGTGGACAACTTCAAGGAATTCCTTTCGCTCCAGTGCGATTCCTCGCTCCGCAACATCGTCCCGTCTTTACCCCTACGACGTAGCGCCGAACGTGGATACCACGGGGGACGGTCTGGCCGACGACGGCTCCTTGCGCGGCTCGAGCGAGCTTGTGGCCTCACGCATTCGTGAGGAGATCGCCGGGCGCGTCCGCGAGGCGGGCATCGAGATCATCGAGGCGCGCATCACCTACCTTGCCTACGCTCCCGAGATCGCCGCGATGATGCTCCAGCGTCAGCAGGCGTCTGCCGTGATCGACGCACGCAAGATGATCGTGGACGGGGCCGTCGGCATGGTGGAAATGGCGCTCGAGCGCCTCGCCGCCAACGGCACGGTGACCCTTGACGAGGAGCGCAAGGCGGCCATGGTCTCGAACCTTCTTGTGGTGCTTTGCGGCAACCGCGATGCCCAGCCCATTGTGAACTCGGGTAGTCTCTACTGATGAGCGATAACGGAAAAAAGCAGGTGCCTCTCCGCCTCTCCGAGCGACTGTACACCGCCATTGCCTCTTGGGCGGAGGACGATTTCCGCTCGGTCAACGGGCAGATCGAGTACCTGCTGACGGAATGCGTCAAGCAGAGGAAGAAAAACGGCCGTTACGTGGGCGAGGAGATCGACGCGCCCCTTGACGTTACCCTGCCCGAGGATACCAGGGCGAAAAAGTAAAAAACAAATCCCCTTGCCTCGCAAGGGGATTTGTGCTATACTAATGGTGTATTCTACGAAGGGAGGTGCGCGGTGTGATCCATTACCTCATCGTTTTTCTTGTTTCCATGGTACCACTCATTGAGCTGCGCGGGGCCATTCCCTACGGGCTCTCGTTTGGCCTTGACCCCCTCTTGACCTATGCCCTCGCCATTGTCGGCAACTGCCTGCCTGTGCCGTCATTCTCTTTTTCGTCAAGCGGGTGCTTCTCTTTATGCAGGGGTGCCGCGTGCGCTTTTTTAACCGCGTGGCCGATTTTGTCATAGAAAAGGCACAAAAGGGCCTGCGGAAGGTACAGAAGTACGCCGTCCTCGGTCTTTACCTCTTTGTGGCGATCCCCCTGCCCGGCACGGGCGCGTGGACGGGCGCCCTCATTGCGGCCATGTTCGATATGAAAAAGCGCTACGCCTTCCTGTCGATCTTCCTCGGTGTGCTCACCGCGGGGATCTTAATGTCGCTCATTATGGGCGGTATCCTCGGCGGGCTTTCCTTCCTTCTTTGAGGTGTTGACGTATGGAAAACGAAAAGATCTGTTACTGCCCCTTCTGCGGGCGGGGCTATTCCTTCCCCGAGGAGCGGCTGGGAACCGTCCTCACCTGCCGCATGTGCGGCAGCGAGATGATGCGCACACAGAGCACCGAAAAGACTATCCTGGCGGACACCGAACCCGTGACGGTGGGCGAAAGCTTCACGCGGGACGGCTTTACCGTCCGTGACGGGCTTTTGGTTTCTTATGCGGGCACGGCCCCCTGCCCCACGGTTCCCGAGGAGGTGGTGGCGATCGGCGGGGGGGCCTTTGAGGGCAACACGGCGCTCCGCGAGATCGCACTTCCCGAGAGCGTGCGTTATATCGGCCACAAGGCCTTTGCGGGGTGCGAGGGACTGCGCAAGGTCTCCCTTCCGAAGGGACTTTTGGCGATCGGCAACTGTGCCTTTGAGGACTGCCGCCGCCTTGTGCGCGTTGCGATCCCGAGATCCCTGCGGGCGGCGGGCTATGCGATCTTCAATCGGTGCGACAACCTTGTGGAGGCCGATTTTCCCATGGACCTCAGCTTCATCGGCGGTGCTCCGCACCCCTTTTGCCGCCGCTTGGTGAGAACACAGGTGCCGCACTGCGTGCAGAGCATCAGCTTTTGGCTGGCGGAAAACGACGCCCTCGAGACGATCACGCTTGGGCGGCGAATCCGCACGCTGCAATACGTCACCTCCCCGCGCCTTTTTGAGGTGATCCTCACACACCCCGAGGGCTGGGCCTACACCCCCACGCGTATTCCGTGGGACGGCACGTACGAGAGGATCGACGGCGCCACCCTCGCCCACCCGAAGAAGGCGGCGCAGTTTTTCCGCAAGCTTCAAACGGCGCGCCGCTCGATATGCCGCCCGGATCTTATGGCGGAGCCCGAGGATCCCTATTATCTCGAAGTAGAGGAATAAAAAAAGCAAGCACTGTGTGCTTGCTTTTTTTATAGCTTCACCGCGGGAAAATCCGCAAGGAACCAGATGCGCTCGGGGGGGAGGGTGAAGGTCTTGCCCGAGAGGTAATCGAGGGCGGTCGGCTCACCGCGGAAGGTGAAGCCGAGGCGGTAGGCGACGAGCGCCTGGTGGCGGTAGCCCTCGCGCTTATCGGCGGCGTTTTTTCCGTACTTGCCGTCACCGACGAGGGGGTGGCCGACGTGCGCCATGTGCGCGCGGATCTGGTGGGTGCGGCCCGTCAGGAGCGTGACCTCAAGGAGAGCGCGGTCACCCGTTGTGGCCAGCGTTTTGTAGCGCGTTTTGATCGCAAGGGCGTCCTTTGGCGGGTCGCGGTCAAAGATCCTGACGGTCTTGGTCGCCTCATTGCGGAGGAGCCAGGCCGAGAGCGTGGCCTCGGCGGGGGTGGGGTGGCCGTGGACGGCACAGAGATAGCGCTTATCGAGCTCACGCGCACGGATCTTCTCGTTCATCACGCGGAGCGCCTCGGCATTCTTGGCGGCGATGACAATGCCCGCGGTGTTGCGGTCGATGCGGTTGCAGAGCGCGGGAGCAAAGGACTGCTCGGCGCGGGGGTCGTACTCGCCCTTTTGATAGAGGTAGGCCCAAAGGTGGGTGATGAGGTTCGCGGTACGGTTGCCCTCGTCCTCATGGACGGGAACGCCCGCGGGCTTATCGACAAGGAGGACATTCTCGTCCTCGTACACCACGTGGACGTGCGGCGTGATGGCCGAAAGCATCGCGGTGCGGTCGTCCTCAGCACCGAAGAACTCCTCGGGGAGAAAGAGCTGGAGGACGTCCCCCTCAAGGAGAACGTCGGCAGGGTCGGTGCGCTTACGGTTCCTTTTGATCTTTTTGGTCCGCACCGACTTATAGAGCAAGGAGCGCGGCAGGTCGGGCAGGGCCTTGGAGAGAAACTTATCGAGCCGCTGGCCCGCGTCGTTCTTCCCGACCGTCAGCTCTCGCATGATCTTTCGGCGTGGCGGCGGGCGGCCTCCGCGATCGTGGCGGCGGCCTCCTCGATACCGAGGACGTGGCTGTCAAGCAGGAGATGATAATTCTCGTACTTGCCCCACTTGCCGCCCGTGTAGAAGTTGTAATACGCGGCGCGGCGGCGGTCGGTCTTGGTGATGAGGTCAAGGGCCGCGGTGCGCGAAAGCTCGGGGTGGCGGAGCATCACGCGCTCACAGCGGGCCTCGGTCGGCGCAAAGATAAAGACCGAGAGGCGCAGGGGATCCTCACGGAGAACGTAATCGGCGCAGCGGCCAATGAACACACCGCTCCCCTCGGCGGCGCGGTCACGGATATAGTCGGACTGGTGCATAAACAGGCGATCGTTGATCGGCAGATGGGCGGCGGTGGCGGTGGCGGGAATATGAAAATGCGCGCCC
>JAFVYX010000050.1 GCA_017500625.1 Clostridia bacterium
ACAACTTCGGCGAGAAGAAGCAGGCGACCCCCGAGATCGTTCTCTGGCAGCTCAACCGCTACTATCAGCTCCTGAAGGCCGGCGAGATCGACGGTGTTGTTCTCCATACCAACGCCTTGGCAGACTGTGATTATCCTGCATTCAAGGTCGTTCACGATTGGATGCTCGCCCACGGTGACGAGGAGATCGCTGACTAAAATAAAAGCGGGGGAGCGCGGCTTCCCCGTTTTTTATGTTCTTTATTACGTATGCGCCCCCCTTTTGGTACAATGCGCGTGATATAATAGAGTTGTAGCAAGAAAGCAAAGGAGAAGAAACATGACGATCGATACCGTAGCGGAAAGGATCAGCGGCTTTGCCGCTGAGGTGGACGTTGCTCGTTACCCCGAGCTTTGCTCGTATTTTGAGCGGGTGTGCAACGATGAGTTCTGGGAGCACGATGCCTATGGCGTTGCCTGCGTGATCTATAATTGCGACAGGCAGGAGGTGCTGCCCGAATGCGTGGCAGGGCTTTTGTGCGACATCTATACCGATGAGCTGGCAGAGGAAAATCACGATGCCATTTGCGATTTCGGCTCGCTGTACTACACAGGCCGCATCGGTGAGCAGAATTATGAGAAGGCAGTCTATTACTACAAGCTTGCCGCCGCCCTCGGGAACCGTCAGGCCCAAGAAAATCTCGGCTATTGCTATTATTACGGCCGCGGGTGCAAGGTGGATTATGCCAAGGCCTTTCACTATTTTGTCAAGGGCGCTCTTGACGGTCATCTGATCTCGCTCTATAAGATCGGTGATATGTATAAGAACGGCTACTACGTAGAAAAGGACGAGCAGGAGGCCTTCTGCATCTACTCGCACTGTCTTGAGGGGCTTGACGACAGTAACACCACGATCCTCGGGGCGGACGTTCACATCCGTATGGCAGATTGCTACTTCTACGCCACGGGCACCGAGCAGGATCTTGCCGCCGCCCTGCGCCACTACCAAGCGGCAGAGCGGCTGTATTGGGTGCGGCTTGGGGAGGGCGACTTCCTGATCCGAAAGCAGTTTGAGCGGTCGATCGCCATGCAGGATACCGTCCGCACCGAAATGCGGAAGTCCCTGCCGGGCTTCGGTTGGGTCACAGAGTAAGGGGACATAAGAAAAAGAGGGGGCAGTCCCCTCTTTTTCTTTGTAAAATTCCCCGAAATCCGTTGTATTTTGGGAGAAAGTGTGCTACAATGGTAGGGAAGTCTATAAATCACTACGGAGGATTTCTCTTATGCGCTTCCGCACGACAGAAGACCCCTTCTTCAAAAAACAGCCCGAAAAGACCTTCCTTGAGGATCTTTTGCGCCCCGTCCACCACGAGACCCCTGCCAACTTCGGCATTCGCGCCGCCGCGGCAGGTGAGCTTGCCCTCCCGCGCATTTCGCTCCGCGTGGAGTTCCAAGATCCCGACGGGCTTCTTGAAACGGCCTATGCCGATTTTCGTCTCTTTATGCAGTTTGCCGGCATCACCGAGGATGCGGCGGGCATCCCACTGACGGTCGCCCACGGCGTGACCGAGTGCCGCGAGGCTTACCGCATTGAGGTCACCGAGGGCGGCGTGCGCGTCCTTGCCGCCGATACCGAGGGTATCCGCCGCGCCCTCATCTACATTGAGGACGAGATGTATCGCCGTGAGGGGAGGTTTTTACCGCTTGGTGAGATCCGCCGCGCTCCCGTCGTCCGCACCCGCATCTCGCGTTGCTTCTTCTCCCCGCCGAGCCACGCCTCAAACGAGGGGCTGGTCAACGAGCTTGCCTCGGATATTGACTATTATCCCGACGAATACCTGAACCGCCTCGCCCATGACGGCATCAACGGCCTCTGGCTTGGCGCCAGCTTCCACGATCTTCTGAAAAGCGAGATCATCCCCGAGTACGCGCCGGACGGTGAGCGCCGCCTCAAGAAGCTCAACACCGTGGTAGAGAAGTGCCGCCGCTACGGTATCGGCATCTATCTCTTCTCGGTCGAGCCCGCCTCTGGCTACGCCAATGAGCCGTTTGAAAAGCACCCCGAGCTGCACGGCTCGCAGGCGTGGGGCGGCAATCGCCACCTCTTCTGCCCGTCCACCGAGGGCTGTCGGGCGTACATCAAGGAGTCGATCACCCGTCTCTTTACGGCCGTGCCCCACCTTGCGGGCTTTATGGACATCACCACGGGCGAGTGCCTTTCGGGCTGTGGCTCTGCCAACACCCTCTCCTGCCCCCGCTGCCAGAAGACCTTCGGCTCGCACGCCGCGACCCTCGCCGCCACCGAGCGTATGATCGTGGAGGCTATGGAGGCGGTCGCCCCCGAGGCCGAGTTTA
>JAFVYX010000006.1 GCA_017500625.1 Clostridia bacterium
CCCGCCCCCGAGGCGGAGGAGCTTCTGGGGACACTTCGTCCTCAGGATTTCTTCATTGCCGATCTGCGCCGTGAGGAGCTGACGGCCGAGGCGGGCGAGGAATACATCTCGCGCAATCAGATCGAGACCATCTCGGTAAAATACGAGGTAGAAAAGCGCGGCGTTACCCGTCGCTTTGCGATCTCGGTCTTCCTTGCGGTCTTTGTCCTGCTTTACGAAAACCTTTCGCTTCTCGGCGTCTACCTTTCCGACCTTGTCGGCATTGGGCCTCATGTCGCCACGCTTCTCGATATGGGCCTGCTTCTGGCGGCTTCTCTCCTTGTGACCGACAGCTTCAAAAACGGTGTCAACGAGATCTTTGCGTGGCAATACGGCACCGACGCCATTACCCTCATCTCTCTTTTCGTTTCGTTCCTTTTGCTGCTCGTTCACCTGATCCTCGGCAGTGCCGAGGGGCTGGCAGCCCTGCCCGGTGTCTTGGCTGTCTCGCTCTCTCTCGGCTTTCGCCGTCTGCGGATCCGTGACGAGGAGGCCACCTTCCGCCACCTTTGCGAGTCGGGCGATAAGCTGGCGCTTGAGGACGTGCCCGCGCTCTACGCCACGGAGGAGGCCGCGCTTCTCGGCCGCCGTGTCAAGGACGTCCTGCGTATCAAAAAGGTGGGCTTTGTCACGGGGTACTTTGCCCGCGTCCGAAAGACGCGTGAGGATCACCGCCTGCATACCGTCCTTGTCCTTTCGGGGCTCGGTGCGATGCTCCTGGCCACGCTTCTCTATGCCGTGCTGGCTCCCACCGCCAAGGCCACCGAGATCCTGTCTCTCACCTCGTGGCTGTCGGTGCCGCTCTCGCTCTCTCTCTTTTACGGTGCCCGCCGCCTCTCTTATCACCGCCTTTCCGAATGTGCCGAGGCCAACGCCACGGCCGTCCTCGGTGAAAGCTCGGCTGAGGATTATGCCGCCGCCGAGGCGATCGCCTTTGAGGACGTGGAGGCCTACCCCTCGCGCAAGGTCCACGTGCGGAAGATCAAGCTCTATGAGGACCGCCATCTCGACGAGGTGCTCTACTATATGGCGGGTGTCTTTTCCGTGCTGGGCGGCCCTCTCGACGGCGTATTCCGCGTCTCGGCCTCGGAGCTTGGCCTTTCGAGTGACGTGACGCTCCTTTCCACGGCTGACGGTGGCTTTGAGGCCACTGTGGACGGCGCCCGCGTTTCGGTGGGTGGCTGGAGCTACTTCCCTGAGGATATCGTCGCCCCCTACCACGATACCGAGGACGTCTATGCCGAAAACGAGGGCAACCTCAGCATCATGTACGCCGCGATCGACGGCACCGTGGCCGCCAAGTTTTACATTGAGTATGAGATCAGCGGCCGCTTTGAGCGCGATGCCGCCCGCCTTGCCAAAAACGGCGTTCAGGTGCTGGTCCGCACCTTTGATCCCAACGTTGGTGATGCGCTCCTGGCTACCACGCTCCACCGCCCCGATCTCCGTATCCGCGCCGTCAGAAAGCGCCCCGACCAGATGTACGACTTTGCCGAGTCGCGCGTTGACAGCGGCATCGTCACGGGCGCGGGCTCGCGCGACCTTATCAAGGCCCTGTTTCTCTGTCAGAATTATCGCAAGGCCACGCGCCTTCTCGCGCTTTTGAAGACGGTCGCTCTCCCGCTTTCGGTCCTTGCGGTGCTTCTTGCGGCGCTCCTTGGTAGCGGCTTCCATTCGATCTACGGCGCACTTCTCTCACTCCTTTGGCTGCTCCCCGTCGCTTTTATCGCGGGGGCCTACTTCAAAAAAGAAAGATAAGCACTATGAATTTTCTTGACTATCCCGAGATCCTGCGCTCGGTCGAAAAGCCGGGCCGCTATACGGGTGGCGAGCTTCACGAGATCAAAAAGGACAAGGCCGAGGTGGACGTCCGCGTGGCGTTCTGCTTCCCCGACGTCTATGAGATCGGTATGTCCAATCTCGGTATGCGCATTCTCTATGATTGCCTGAACGCCGAGGAGGGCGTGGGCTGTGAGCGTGTGTATGCCCCTTGGGGCGATATGGACGCCGCGATGCGCCGTCACGGACTGCCCCTCACCGCCCTGGAGAGCGGTGACCCCGTGGCCGAATTTGATATCGTGGCCTTCACTCTCCAGTACGAGCTTTGCTACACCACCGCCCTGCATATGATGAAGCTGGCGGGGATCCCGCTCCTTGCCGCCGACCGCGGCGAGGACGCCCCCATTCTCCTCGGCGGCGGCCCCTGCGCCTACAATCCCGAGCCGATCGCTGACTTCTTTGACGTCTTCTCGATCGGTGAGGGCGAGGAGGCCCTGCCCGAGCTTTGCCGTCTTTACCGCCGTATGAAGAAGGACGGCACCTACAGTCGCACCGCCTTCCTGCGCGAGGTCTCGCACCTTGAGGGCTTTTACGTCCCCTCGCTCTACGAGGTCAGCTACCGTGAGGACGGCCGCATCGCGGCCATCACCCCGCGCTATCCCGACGTGCCGGAGAAGGTCAGAAAGCGCATCATTCACGATCTTGACAGCGCCCGCGTGCCTCTTAAGCCCGTGCTTCCGTACATTGAGACGGTTCATGACCGCGTCACGCTCGAGACCTATCGCGGTTGCATTCGCGGCTGCCGCTTCTGCCAGGCGGGTATGGTCTATCGCCCCGTCCGTGAGCGCTCGGTCGATAAGCTGTGCGAGCAGGCAGAGACGCTCATCGCCCATACGGGCTACGAGGAGATCTCGCTCATCGCTCTCTCGATCAGCGATTATTCGGGCGTCGATGAGCTGACCGACCGTCTGCTCACCTGGACAAACGAGAAAAAGGTAAACCTTTCTTTACCTTCTCTGCGCGTCGACAGCTTCACGCGCGAGCTGATGGATAAGGTCTCCACCGTCCGTATGGGCGGCATCACCTTTGCCCCCGAGGCGGGCACCCAGCGCCTGCGTGACGTCATCAATAAGAACGTTACGGAGGAGGACCTTCTTCGTGCTACGGGCATTGCCTTTGAGGCAGGGAAGAGCAACGTCAAGCTCTACTTTATGCTGGGCCTCCCCACCGAGACCGACGAGGACCTTTGCGGCATCGCGGCCCTTGGCAAGAGCGTCATCGAGCGCTACTACGAGGTACCAAAGCCCCAGCGCTCGCCTCGCGGTGTCAGCGTGACTCTCAGCGTCGCGTGCTTTATCCCCAAGCCCTTCACGCCCTTCCAGTGGGAGGCGCAGGCCACTCTCCCCGAGCTGGCTCGCAAGCAGGAGGTCTTGAAGACGGCTGTCACCGACCGCCGCATCACCTACAATTACCACGAGGCCAAGGTCTCGCGCATCGAGGCCGTCCTCGCCCGCGGTGACCGCCGCCTCTCCCGTGCGCTTCTCCTTGCCGCCGAGGAGGATCGCGCCTTTGACGCGTGGGACGAGTGCTTCTCCTATGAGGCGTGGTGCGATCTCTTCGATCGCGCGGGCATCGATCCCGCCTTCTATGCCAACCGCGCCTTTGATCTTGATGAGGTGCTTCCCTGGGATATGATCGACTGCGGTGTGACCAAGGAATTTCTGCGCCGTGAGCGCGATCGTGCCTACGCGGGTAAGACCACGCCCTCGTGCGCCGAGCATTGCTCGGGCTGTGGGGCGAGCAAGCTGGGAGGTAAGAACCAATGGTGTCCTTGATCACTCCCGTGCGGCCTGCGGACGCCGTGCACAACACCCTCCGCCTCCGCTTTGAAAAGCGCGGAGCCCTGGCCTACATCTCGCACCTCGACCTTTTCCGCACCGTAAACAAGGCCCTGCACCGCGCCGCTCTTCCGCTCTATTACAGCGAGGGCTTTTCTCCCCACCCGAAGCTCGTTTTTGCCACCCCCCTCTCGCTCGGGCAGGAGAGCGTCTGCGAGTACCTTGACGTCCGTCTTTCGGAGGACGTTTCGGCCACCGAGGCCATGGCCGCCCTGAACGCCACGCTTCCCGCAGGGCTTCGCATCACGGCGGCGGGCTATCCTGCCCTCAAATTTACCGCCATTGCTCGTTCGGTCTTTGAGATCACCCTCGTGACGGCGGGCGCCGATGAGGCGCTGGCCTCGCGCTGTGCCGCCCTGCTCCGTGCCCGTCCCCTTGTCGTCTTCAAGCGCTCCAAGGCGGGCGACCGTGATACCGACATTTCGGGCAGCATTCTCGACGTTTTTGGCGAATACCGTGACGGTGCCATTCGCCTCACCGTCACCCTTGTCGCCGAGAATTCGGCCTTCTTGAACCCCGAATATCTCGTGAGTGTCCTGCGCCGCGACGCAGGCGTTCTCTCGACCGATCCCACAAGCGAGAGCTGCCGCATCGTGCGCCTCGCGCTCACCGATGCCGATGGCGATCCCTTTACCGAGGAGATGTGAAATGCAGTACAAAACTCTGATCTTTGACCTTGACGGTACGCTTCTCAACACCATTACCGATCTTGCCAACGCCGTCAACTTCGCGCTGGAAAAGCACGGCTATCCCACGCACACCGAGGCCGCCATCACCCGTATGGTAGGCAACGGCGTTGAGCTTCTTGTCGCCCGCGCCCTGCCCCGTGGCACCGATAACCCCGACTTTTTCGCCGTGCTTTCCGCCTTCCGTACCTACTACGAGGAGCATAAGATCGACGCCACCGCCCCCTACGAGGGCATCGCGGAGCTGCTTGACGCCCTCGCCCCCACGGGCGTGCCGATGGCCATCGTCTCCAATAAATTCGATGCCGCCGTCAAGGAGCTGGCCGCGAGATTCTTCCCCAAGACGATCCGCGTCGCGGTAGGCGAGAGTGAGACGGTCGCCAGAAAGCCCGCCCCCGATGCCGTCTTTGCCGCTCTTGCGGCGCTTGGCGTCACCGCCGAGGGGGCCGTCTTCATCGGCGATTCCGAGGTCGATATCCTGACCGCCAAGAACGCCGGCCTTCCCATTCTCTCGGTTGGCTGGGGCTTCCGCACCGAGGCCGAGCTTCGCGCCGCCGGCGCCGACTGTGTATTCAAAACGCCCGCCGAGCTTTGCGAGTACCTCCTTGCCGACTAAAAAAAGAGAAGCCCCAAAGGCAAGGACTCTTAAGGACGGTTTTACAAGAATACGGTATATCTCGAAAGAGGTATGCCGTATTTTTGCATTTGTGGACGCAAATACAGTGCTTGTCAGGAAAATTGACAATTAATAGGTAAACAAAAAGGCCCCCTTGTGTAAAGGGAGCTCCGCCGCAGGCGGTGAGGGATTGTTTTTATAAAATTTAACTTTCACAATCCCTCCGCCACGGCAAGCCGTGCCACCTCCCTTTGCACAAGGGAGGCTTTTTCTACCTCCCAGAAGGTAAATTTGTTTGAATTTCACTAAACATATTTACAAACCGTGAAAAATGTGATACAATGATTGTGCCAAACAAACTAAATATGCAGTATTTGGGTGTATTTTGCTTTTTAGGGATACTTATACCCTTTTTTGACCATACTCTTTTGTGGTGAATTTGATAAAATGCAAATTCCGTACACGAGAGAGTATTAATATACCCAATCTGTATATAGTTTGTTTGGCGACGACTGGAATTTGCGTTTTTGTGCGCTGATTTCGATCGGCGCACTTTTATTTTTTACTTTTGGAGGAATTTTTACAATGGTTTACTGTTTGATAA
>JAFVYX010000051.1 GCA_017500625.1 Clostridia bacterium
CGGCGGGCGATTTGGCGAGGTGGGTGGCGCCGGCCGCCGTCAGCTCGGCGGCATCACCGTAGCCCCAGAGGACACCGAGAGGGGTAACGCCGACGGCGAGGGCGCCCGCGACGTCAAAACGGCGGTCACCGACCATCACGGCGTCGGCGGGTCGGAGGCCTCGCTCACAGAGGGCGTAGGCCAGAAGGTCGGCCTTATCACCGCGGGTGCCGTCAAACTCGGCACCGTAGACGGCGGTGATATAACGGTCAAGGCCGAAGTGGGAGACGATGCGGCGGCCGTACTCGTGCGGCTTGCCCGTAGCCAGGCAGAGCGTATGGCCCGCCGAGGCGAGGGCCGCCAGCATTTCGGGGACGCCCTCATAGACGGTGTTTTCAAAAAGGCCGCGCGTGCCGTAATACTCGCGATAGAGAGTGACGGCCCGTCGGGCGGCGGTATCGTCAAGGCCGTACAGCGTACGGAAGCAATCGTAAAGAGGGGGGCCGATAAAGGCGGTGGTCACCTCGTCCGGTAGGGTAGGCACCCCCAGTGCCGTGAGAGCATGGGCTGCCCCGGCAAGGATCCCGGGGCGCGAATCGGTCAGAGTGCCGTCGAGGTCGAGAAATACAGTTTTTTTCATAGCGGCTCTCCTTTCCTTGGTCAGGTACATTATAGCATCGGGAAAGCGAAAAGTCAAGCCGCGCCGTGGCCTCTCTCTTGACAAACGGGGGGACGTTACCTTATAATAGCAGTATAAGAAATAAAGAAAGGGGAACGCCATGAAGCTGATCCATACGGCCGATCTGCACCTCGGTGCGAGCAGCACGACGCACTTCTCGGCCACTGTGGCCAGAAAGCGCCGCCGCGAGCTATTGCAGACCTTTGGCGCCATTGCCGACCTGGCCGTCAGTGAAGGGGCGCGCGCCGTCCTCATTGCGGGCGACCTTTTTGACACCGCCAACCCCTCGGCCGAGACGGTGGACTACGTGATCGGCACGGTGAGACGCACGCCCGGTATCCGCTATTTCTGCCTGCCGGGGAATCATGACGGCGTACGCTTCCCCGACGTTCCCCTCCCCGAGAACCTGACGGTCTTCAGCGATCGGTGGGAGCGTCATACGCTGGATGACGTGGACGTTTACGGCATCGCCACCGACACCCCCCTTCCCTACGAGGAGCTTCTCCCCGACAGCGCAAGAAAGAACGTGGTGCTTCTTCACGGCGCCGTGCGCGAGGGGGGAAAGAACGCGGCGGGAGCCGTCATTCTCTCACGCCTTGCCGGGCGCGGCATCGATTACCTTGCGCTGGGGCATTACCACGCCCACTCCTGCGGTAGGATCGACGGGCGCGGCCTTTACGCCTATGCGGGCACGCCTGCGGGGCGCGGCTTTGACGAGGTAGGAGAGACGGGCGTTCTGATCCTTGACACCGACGATCTTACGGCCGAACCCGTTTTCCGCTCGGTCGGGGCGCGCCCGATCGCCATCGTGGAGGCCGACCTTTCGGGCATCGTAAGCTTCCGCGACATCGAAGGGGCTGTGGCACGGGCGATCGCTCCCCTCTCCGAGAAAGCGATCGTGCGAGTGGTCCTTACGGGCGCTCTGCCCCCCGAGGCACCGCGCCGCGATCTTTTGCATCTTTCCGAGGTCTTCGGTGATCGCTTCTTCCATTTTGAGGCCGTAGACAAGACCCGCCTTCTCCTCGACCTCGCCACCTATGAGAACAGCCTTTCTCTGAAGGGCGAGTTCATTCGCCGCGTGAAGGCCACCGCCATGAGCGAGGAGGACAAGGACACCGTGATCGCGGCGGGCCTTGCCGCTCTGCGCGGAGAGGAGATCGGACTATGAAGCTTATCTCCTGCTATATTGCCGCCTTTGGCGGCATCGAGGATCGCGAATACCGCTTTCTTGACGGCATCACCGAGATCCTTGAGGCCAACGGTGCGGGAAAATCCACGTTGGCCGGCTTTCTGAAAGCCATGCTTTACGGTCTTGACGGCGCGAGCAAGAAAACTCTTGCCGAGAACGACGTCCAGTTCTACTCCCCCTTTGCGGGCGGTCGCTTCGGCGGCTCGCTCACCTTTGATGAGGGCGGGCGCGAATACCGCATTGAGCGCTTCTTCGAGCGACAGGGCAAGCAGGGCGTGACCGAATCCCTGCGCGTCATCGACACGCTGTCGGGTGAGGACGTGAGGGTGGACAACGAATCGATCGGAGACCGCCTTTTCGGAGTGGACGCCGATTCCTTTTTGCGTACCGTCTACCTCTCGCCGCGCTTTACCCCCAAGGAGGGAAGCGCCCCCGTGGGCATCACGGCGAAGCTGAACGACCTGGCGGGCGAGGTGTTTGACCTCGGTCGCTTTGACGGCGCGCGGCAGGCGCTGGAAAAGCGCCGCACAGAGCTGCGTCTGCGCCGCGGCCAGGGCGGCACCCTCTATGAGGCCGAGGAGCGCCAGCGCGCGCTCCTTGACGAGACCCGTGAGGCCGAGGCCGCAGCGATCGGGGCTGCCGAAGCCAAGGAGCGCGCCGCAAGGGCGCGGGCCGAGGGCGAGGAGCTGGACGCCGTGCGTGCCGAGGCCGAGACGGCGCTCCGTGAGGCAACCGCCCGCGCCGAGGCCCAAAGCGCCCGAGAGAGCCGCCGCGCCGAGCTTTCCGCGGCGCTTCTCCGTGAGGAGAGGGCGCTGGCCTCTGTGAAAGCACATTTCCCGAACGGCGTACCGACCGACGAGGAGCTTTCCTCGCTTTCTGCCATGATCGGCCGTCAAGGCGCACTGGCCACCGAAAGGCAGAAAGTCGAGCGCTTGGGGGCGATCGCTCCCGATGCCGAGGCCGCCGAACGGCTGCTCGCCCTGGACGAAAAGCGCTCCGAGATGAAAAGTTTTGTTTACAGTTTCAAAGAAGAGGACGAAAAAACAGCCAGACCTGTGGCGAAATTCTCACCGCCCTCGCTCGTTCTCCTTCTTGTCGCCCTGGCGGGCATCGGACTGTGCTTTGCTTCCCTCACCGTCGGGCTGATCCTGCTCCTTCTCGGTGGTGGAGGTGCCGCCCTTTCGCTGTGGCATGCGGCAACGGTGCGACGGGTCGCCGCCGAACAGCGTGCGGTGGCCGAGCAGAAGCGAACCGAGGCCGAGACCGCGCTGGAGGAGTTAGAGACCGAGATCGCCGCGCTTTGTCATCGTCTCGGCATTACCGAGAGTGAGCGTACGCTCCGCGAGACGCTGGCCGAAAAGCGCGCCGAGGGGCGTCTCCTTTCCGAACGGTTGGCTTTGCTTGAGCGTCAGCGCGCCGAGACCGACCGCGCGATCCGCGAGGTGCTCTCCCTTTATGCCGACATTCCCCCCGAGAGCGAGGCGGCCGTGGCGCGGCTCCGCACCCTGACCGTGGAAATGCACACCCTTGAGTTTTCCGTAAAAGAAAAAAGCGAGGCGCTGGCCGCTCTACCGCCGCGCGAGGAGGAGGGAGTCGACGATTCCCTGCTGTCCGAGCTGAGGAAGAACAGTGAGGCACTTCGTGCGCGCGCCACCGAGGCGCACGCGCGCGAGGCGGATCAAGCGGCGCGGGCCGAGGAGCTTTGCCGCCGCGCGGCGGGGCTTATGGCCGCCCGTGACGCTCTGGCCGTCACCAAGGACGAGATCGCCGATATTTCGCGCCGCACCTCCCTCCTCGATGCCACGATCGAGCAGCTCGACGCGGCCAAGCGCGCCTTGGAGGAGCGTCACCTTTCGGGCGTGCGCGAGGCCTTTGCCCACTACCTTGGCTATCTTTTTGAGGACAAAGACTTCACGTTCACGGTCGACCGCAATCTCGACGTCAGCTTCACCGAGCGCGGCGAGGGCCACAGCGCCCTCTACCTCAGCTCGGGCCTTTCGGCCATGGTGGCGCTTTGTCTGCGTCTGGCGCTGACCGACCGCCTCTATCCCGACGAGCGCCCGCCCCTGATCCTTGACGATCCCTTTGTGATGCTGGACGAGGACAATCTGGTGCTGGCAAAAGACCTGCTTTCCCGCCTGGCCGCCGACCGCCAGATCGTCTATATGACCTGCCACCCGTCGCGCTCGCTGCTGTGACGGAAAAGAAACAAGAGCAAGCACCTCAGTGCTTGCTCTTTTTTGTCGGATAAGCGCCGAAAAAAGCGAGACGGCCGCGGTTTTCCTTTAGAGCGCCTCGGGACGGAAGGTGATGCGTCCCGCCGACACGTCGGCCTCGGTCACCGTGACCGTGACGGCATCGCCGATCGCCACGGTGCGCTCACCGCACACAAGGACACGGCGGCGCTCGTCATAGGTGTACTCGCCGTCAAGGAGCGAGAGCGGGCAAAGCCCCTCGCAGGTGTTCGGAAGCTCCACGTAATAGCCGTGCGAGGTCACCGAGCTGACGCGCCCCTCAAAGCTCTTACCGATATGGTTCTTCATATAAAGCGTTTTGTAGAGCGCCTCGATGCGCCGCTCGGCGCCCACGGCGCGCAGCTCTCCCTCGGTGGCGGCCTCAGCACCGCGACGGGCGGCGGCGCGATACTTGGCAGCGGGGGCGCCGCCGAGCAGAACGGCACCGATGATGCGATGGGTGACAAGGTCGGAAAGACGGCGAATGGGCGAAGTGAAGTGGCAGTAGAGAGGCAGCGACAGCCCGAAGTGGGGCGAGGGCTTCGGCTCATAGCGCGCCTTGGAGAGAGAGCGCAGGACGGTCACCGACACGGGGGCGGAAAGGCCGCGCTCCTCGGCCTCGATCAAAAGGCGCGCAAGAGCGGCGCTTGTCGGCTCCTCGTCCCGCCGCCACGGCAGGGGGAGCGAGAGAGCGGTGAGGTACTCGCAAAGCTCGCGATACTTTTCGGGCGGGGGCGGCTCGTGAATGCGATAGACGCAGGGGATCCCGCGTGCCGTCAGAAGCTCGGCCACCGCGCGGTTGGCGGTGAGCATAAACGCCTCAATGAGACGCTCGGCCTCGCCACGCTCGGCACGGGCGACGTCGATCGGCTCGCCCGCCTCGTTGAGAGCGACGACCGCCTCGGGCGTTTCCAGCTCCAGAATGCCGCGCTCACGGTCGCGTCTTAGAAGAACGGAGTACAACTCCCGCATACGGACAAGCGCCCCGTAAACGCCGCGGTATTTGGGATAGAAGGGCGAGGCCTCTCCCTCGGAAAAAAGTGAATTCACCTCGGAATAGACGCCGCGCATACGGCTTTTTATGATGCTCTTGTAAAGTTTTGTTTTCTTTATCTCGCCGCGAGCATCCAGCGCTATCTCGGCGGTGAGAGCGTACTTCTCCTCATTCGCGTTCAAGGAGCAGGCGCCGTTTGAGAGTGCCTCGGGGAGCATCGGCACCACGCGATCGGCAAAGTAGACGCTGCTGCCGCGCTCGTGAGCGGTGGCGTCCAGCGCCGTGTGAGGGGTGACGTAATGCGAGACATCGGCAATATGGACCGAGAGGATATACCCCTCACCCGAACGGCGCACCGAGATCGCATCGTCAAGGTCCTTGGCACCCGCACCGTCGATCGTCAGGACGGTGTCGCGCGGGCGCACGCGCCCTTCGTCCTTGAGGGGAGTGGCGGCCACAGACAGTGCCTCAGCCAGCGCTTCCTCCGAGAACTCGGTGGGGATCGCGTACTCGGCAAGGATCGCGGCGTAATTCGCAAAGCGCGAGGTGGCGCGGCCAAAGCTACGGACGAGCATCGCCTCACCGCCGCCGATGGGACGGGCCTCCACCTTGTCACCGAGGCGGGCGCGACCGCGAAGGCGCAGGGGAGGAAGGTGCGTGCTGTCGGGCAGGAGCCAGAGCTCGCCGCGTGGACGGAGGCCAAGCTCGGTGTCCGAGGTGGCCGTTCCGATGAGCGTCGGGTGAACCACGGACAGCACGTCCAAAACGCGGCCCTCGGCGCGCTCGCCGTCGCGGAGGATCTCTATGCGAACGGTATCGCCGTCCATGGCCCCCGCTGTTGCGGCGGCAGGGATAAAGACGTCACTTCCCCCCTCACGGCTGACAAAGCCAAAGCCGCGACGGGTGCCCGAAAAGAGGCCGACCACCGTGGGGGCCGAGAGCGGCGAGGCGACCCCACGGGGCGCACGCCGCCCACGGGCGGAGTGAGGGAGAGGGCGGCGCGTTTTCGGCGCTGAGCGCCGAGGGGCGGCAACGCCCCGTTTTTTTCTTGTGTCTTTCTTTTTTTTCATATTCCTTGCTTAGTGTTTCACAGAGTTTTTGAGTTATGTGGATAACGGCAAAAGAAAAAGGGAGCGATAAGCGCTCCCTGTTTCTCAAAGACCGAGGGTCTTCACCAGCATCATGACCGGCGAATCGTTGCCGGAGTCATAGCTGAAGTCGGGCTGAATGAAGTAGACCGCCAGGACGAGGACCACAAACACGATGGCGGCGATGGTCGTCATGCGCGAGAGGAATCTGTCACGCTGAACGCCCTTTTCCTTGCCGTAAAAGGTTTCGGTACCACCAACGATCGTGCCCGAAAGGCCGCCCTTGGATTTCCCCTGCTGCAGGAGCACAGCCACCACGAGGAAAAGGCCGGTGGCGATCAGAAGTCCGATCAGAATATAGGTTAAGACCTGCATAAACGTAGCTTCCTTTCTAATACGAGCGGCCGGAAAACGGCCGATTTTTCGTCAATTGCATTTTAGTATATCATATTCCGAGAAAAAAAGCAATAGCTTTCCCTCATTTTCCGAAAAAAACTTTACTCCATAAGAAAACACGCAGAGAGAGCCGCGCGCGTCACAGCATCGGCGGCACGGAGCGAATAATTTCTCGCGGCCGAGAGGCGCTGACCGATCGAGACGAGAATGGCCCGCTCGGGCAGGGGCAGCTCCAGAAGCGCCGCGGCGTTCACGTGAGCGAGCGCCCCCGTCAGCGAGCAGTAGCGCTCGTAATAATGCGAGGAGAGGAGCGCCGAAAGACCGATGGCCAACGCGGCCTCCATTTCCCCGTCCGCCGCCTTGATGACGTTCAGCTTGTTATCGGTCGAGATCATCGCATCGTAGGGGAGCTGGCCCGAAAGATACACGCCCGCCACAAGGTGACGGCCGTCCCGCTTGGTGGGAGCGCGCTTGACAAGCACCATCGTGCGGTTCGGCTCACGAAGCGAGGGGATCCGCGGCACAAGGTAGGGGGTTTCCCTGCCGGGGGCGGGAAAGCGCATCTGTCCGCCGATAAGCCCCGCAGGGTGCAGAAGCGGCACGGCACCGTCCCGACGATCGGGGCGCAGAAGCTCACGGTAGCGCGACTCGATCGTGAGCCCCGTTTTGACGGTGAGCCCAAAATCGGAGAGGCGGTAGGGAAAGGAGTTCATCGCGCGGACAAGGGCGATATCCTCCTTGCTTTTTGCTAACAAAACTTTATACTCCGACGAAAATACCGCCACAGGGTAGGGGATCGGCGGCAATTCCTCTATGCCGCCCGCCCGCTTGACGCGGACGCGGAGAACGCTCGGCTCCTCGCCGTAGCGGAAGGTGGCCAGCATCGTCTTATCGGGGCGGTTGCCACGGCGGCCGACGTCCAGCGCAAGGAGGACGAGGGGAGCACGGGCAAAGAGGCGCTCACGGAGAGGGGCGGCGCCCACGCTGTCGGCAAACGAGAGCGGAAGGATCGCCGCCATCGCGCCCCCCTCGGCAAGCGTGGCGGCCACGGCCTCGGCAAAGAGGAAGGCGGTGTCGGTCAGGCGGGGCAGGACACGGTGACAGAACGCGGCGGCAGGGCTGTCCTCCTCGGGCAGGCCCGTGGGGGGCGAAACGACGGCAAGATCGTAGCGCTCTCCGTCCGCGCTCGGCTCGGCGAGGCCACGGGCGGTTGCCAGGAAGTCCTCCTCTTTGATGTTGACGACGAGGCGGACGTTATAGTCGTGCTTCGCGCGGCGGCGGACACGCTCCAGAATATCGGCAAGGGTGGGAAGAAGGCGCCCGTCGGTCTCATAAGCATCGAGAAGAATGCGACGGACATGGCCCGCACGGCAGAGCGCCTCCACAGCGGCGGCAGAGAGGATCCCCGTACCGGCGCCCGCATCGAGCAGGCGGACCTCCTCCTTTTCGGGCAGGGGAAGCCCGGCGGCCAGCTCGGCCGCGGCGGTGGCGGGCGTGAAAAAGCGACCGAGGCGGATCCCCTCGGCAGCGACGGTGCGCCGAATGAGCTTATTGGTGTGCCGTACGGCAAGAGCGAGCATTCTGCCACCTCCTTTTTGTCTTCTTTTTTCATTGTAGCACAGAAAATGCGACAAATCAAGAGACCGAGGCCGCCTTTTTTTCTTGGGGGTGTTGCACCTTTCGGGAAACTGTGCTACAATAGTCGTAAGGATACCATCATTCTGAACGAAAGGAGCGTGCCGCCAATGAAGCCCTTACGCATACTGCACGTGGGAAGCGTGGTGCTGGGAACACCGTATCTCGGACTCCCCCCCGAAAAATGCCTTGAGCTTTACCGTCGGTTTCCCGAGGTGTTCGACGGTCTTTTCGACTATATTAAGAGGGAGCGCATCGACCTTGTGCTTTTCTCGGGCAACCTTTGCAGCCGCTACCTGACCAGCGAGGACGCCCGTCACCTCATTGAGCTGCTCTTGGCTTGCCAAGACACGACCTTTGTCGTCTCCCCCGGCGACCTCGATCCCTACGACCCCGACTCGCTCTACATTTCGGGACGCCTTCCGAAGAACGTTAAGATCTTCGAAAACGAGACGCTCGATCATTTCGATCTTCCCGAGCTGGGCGTTCGCGTGTACGGCTGGGCGATCCACGGCCAGCGCTCGAGCTTTGATCCCCTCGTGGGGGCGGCTCCCGAGGAGGGCGATCGCCTGAATCTCCTTTCGGGCTGCTGCGCGATCACAAGCCGCCCGATCTCCGCGCACATCTCCCCCGAGGAGATCGCGGCCTTCGGCGCCGATTACGCCGCCTTCTCCCACGGCCCCGCAACGCCCGTGCGCCGCGCGGGCAAGACGCTCTACTGCCACGCGGGCTTCCTGGAGGTCACAAGGAATATATTTATCCATGCTCTTTAGTTTATTCATTTGGGCTCTAATATCATGGTTTTCTATATATCTTTCACCATACATCTCAACTAGATATTTTAGGGAAAACTCAATTGCCTGATGTAAATTAAAACAACATTCATCAATATATGCATCATCTACAGATATATATTTATAACTATTTTCTGCACTAAATTGTTTAGCTTTAGCTCTGGCTAATAATTTACTCATATATTGTAACCCCCATTGTACTTATATTTTTATATAACTGAGAATTTTCATCAATTGTATCAAGCCAAACAATATCCGCATTATACTCAGTTATTTCTTGGATTTTTTCTGATATTAGATTTTGATTTGTTCTGCTAAAATGTCCATTTTTAAATTTGATTGATAAATCGATATCACTTCTAATATTACATCTAATATTAATAGAGCTTCCAAATAAAATCACTTTTTCAATGATATCATATTTTTTTAATAAATTATAAACTTCATTTATTTTTCTCTGCATCAAAGGATGAATTCGATCACATTCATAATTTAGATTTTCAACAATAATAGGAAAATGAAATATTTTATATTTATTATCTTCCCAAGTTGTAGCCATTGTAATTTTACCACTATTAATAATATTTAATAATGTTTCAATTGAAACTCCCAAAGCTTTCGCGATGCTTTCAATTGTTTTAATTTTACAATCGCCAATCTTCTTCTTACCATTACATAATTCATTTAATGTTGTATATGGGACATTAGATATTTCAGCTAATTTATAAACTGAGATGTTTCTATTTTTTAGATATTCTTTAAACATTATATCACCCACTAATATTATACCACACAACCTTATAAC
>JAFVYX010000052.1 GCA_017500625.1 Clostridia bacterium
CCCCACCGCCTCAGCGAGCTTTGCAAGCGTCATTTCTTCCCCTCCCCTTTGTTAGCGGACACACTCTTACTACTACCATTCTATCACATTTCCCACCTTATCGCAATAGATTTGGTCATCTTGCGAAAAAGTTTCGTAAAAATTGGAATTTTCCCTTAAAAACAAAGGAAAAACCGATGATGTTTCATCGGTTTTTCTTGCGAAAATCGGTAGGTGAGAGACCGGCCTCGCGGCGGACAAGCTCGGAGAAGAAACGGAAGTCACCGTAGCCGACACGGGCGGCGACCTCGGAGAGGGGGAGGTCGGTGGTGACGAGCAGGCGGCACCCCTGCATCACGCGGTAGTCCTGGAGATATTTGATAAAAGAGACGCCAACCTCCTCACGGAAGCGGCGGCTGACGTAGGGGAGACTATAATGGACCACCTCACAGAGAGCGGAGAGCGAGATCGGCTCGCTGTAATGCTCCTCGACGTACCGCACGAGAAAATCCGTAACGCCGTCCCCCGTGCGCTCGCGCTCGGCCCCCTCGATCTTCCGCATGGTGAGGAGTAGGATCTCGAGAAGATAGCAACGCAGAAATTCACGGTGGCCCGGGGGGCGGTGGCGAAACTCCTCCTCCATTTTGGAAAGCACCTCGCGCACGCGGCCGTCCTCGTCGTGAAAGACGGTGGCGGCGGGATTTTTGACAAGGGCGCGCATCTGAAAACGCAAAAGATAATGCTCGAGGCAGGTGCGCAGACTCTTGGTACCCCGCAAAACGGGGTCCAAGAGCTCGGGGAGAAACAGGCAATCAAGATTTTCAAAGGTACCGCCGTCCACGGCGCGATAGCCGTGAACGCTGCCATAGTCCACAATGAAGTAGTCTCCCTCCGAGAGAAGCTCGGTCCTTCCGTCCCGCGTGTGCTCGACAGGACCGCGGAGAATGTAGGTAAGCTCCAAAAAGCAATGGTCGTGAACGCCGGTCTCGCGCAGCTTATGGCGCTGGAGGATCAGCTTTTCCCTGTCAAGGTTTTCACGGAACTCTTGGCTCCATCGGGTATCCAAGGTTAAAACCACCACGCTTTCTTTGGTACAGTCGGTGATTTTATCATAACACGCTTTGTTCGCTTTGTCAATGGGCCAGGGGAGAAAAAGGCAAAAAAGAAGGTTTTTCGCCTGTCAACCGACGGTTGTCAAAAAGCAACCGGCGGTTGTTGACGGGGGAAGGATGGGCGTGCTATAATAAGCGTGTCAATAAAAATCATTTTTTTAGGAGGACTTCAATGATACTCTCGGAAAAAATCGTTACCTTCCGCAAAAAGGCGGGGCTTTCGCAAGCTGACCTTGCCGACAAGCTGGGCATTTCCCGCCAAGCGGTCTGCAAATGGGAAAGCGGCGAATCGGCGCCCGACATCGGCAACCTTAAGCAGCTTTCCATTATTTTCAACGTGTCGCTGGACGTTTTGCTGAACGACAAGGCCGATGCCACGCCGCGCAGAGCGCTTGGCTCGCGAGGCGAGGTGATACGCACCGCACGAATGCCCGAGGTGGTGGACGTGGAGGCGATCAACAGCAAAAAGTCACCGATCGAGAAAAGGCATCTCCTGATCCGCAAGATCACCGTCACTACGCTCTTTGTCCTGATCTGGGTCTTTCTGGCGGCTCTGATCATCTACGCCTTTTACTGGATGCTGGAGGGGGATCCGTACGACTCCACCCCCTTTGTCATTATCATGGTGCTTCTCGGTCTTTGCGGTGGCTCGGCCCTCGGGTGGTGGCTCTCGAAGAAATACCTCTTTGACTTTGACCGCGTGGGCATGCGCGAATATTATAAAGAAATGAAGGCGCGCGAGGAGGCAGCCATGGCCGCCGAGGAGCTGACCGCCATTCAGCTCCAGGACGATCTTCCCGTGTGGTTCTTCCACGATGCCAAAAGGGCCACCGTTGGCTTCTGGTTTGTGGGTGCCAAGCAGCTTTGCTGTCCGCTCCAGAACGTGGCGAGCTTTGATTTCACGGTATCCGACACCTCGTATACCTACACCGAGCGCGAGCTCGGCGGCGCACCGATCATCGGCGGCGGCGGCTTTGTGGTGACCTCACAAAAAAATCTTGTGGTGATCCCCAACGAGACCTTCCAATGCGTGCTGAACTACTACGATAACGATGGCGGCATCGCCGAGTACGCCTTTGAGCTTACCACCCTGCGCAACTACCTGCACCGCGCTTACGACGGCCACGCCGAAACCCTCACCGCCGAGAAGGGAAAGTTCACCCGCACGGCGCTTGCGAAGATCAAAACGCTCATTGAGCTTGAGCGTGCCAGACTTTCATAACGAAAAAGCCGCCCCGAGGGGCGGCTATTTTCATTTTCTTCCGTAAAGGCGGTTGTAATAGAGCCACGGGCCGCTCTCCAGCGCGGCGAGCTGCTCCTCACTCATACGAAAGCCCCAGTTGCCCTCGGCGCGGCCGGGGGTGTTGATGCGCGCCTCGCCCGAAAGGCCGAGGAGATCCTGGACGGGAAAGATAGCCAGCGAGGCGGACGAGGCAAGGACGGTGCGGACAGCGGCGTGGGTGCCGTCCGCCACGGTGGAGGCGCCGCAATAGTCAAGAAGATAGCGGCGCTCGCCCTCGGGCATGGTGGCGATATAATTTTGCAAAGTATCGTTGTCATGGGTGCCCGTATAGGCGGCGACGTCCTCGGTGTAGCGATACGGCAGGTGGGGGCTTGTGGGGTCGCCGAGAAAGCCGAACTGCAAAACGCGCGTGGAGAGGAAGCCGCAGTCGCGGCGGAGGGCGTCGACCGCACCGTCGACGGTGCCGAGGTCCTCGGCGATCACAAGGCGCCCCGCAAGGAGATCGGAGAGCGCCGCAAAGAGGTCTCGCCCCGGCCCTGCCTCCCAGCGTCCCTCGGCGGCGGAGGTTTCCTTCGGGACGGCGTAATAGGCGGAGTAGCCGCGGAAGTGGTTAAGGCGGACGCCGTCAAAGCGGTCAAGAAGATAGGAGAGGCGGGCGCGGAAATACGCGTAGTTATCCTCCCTCATACGGGAAAAATCGTAGAGAGGATTGCCCCAGACCTGCCCCTCGGGCGCAAAGGCATCGGGAGGCACGCCCGCCACCTCGCCCGACGGCGAGAAGGCCGAGGGAAAGAGCGAGAGGTCCACGCTGTCGGCGGCCACGTAAAAGGGCAGGTCGCCGACAAGGGAGACGCCGCGCTCACCCGCGTAGCGATGGAGTTCCGCAAGGGCGCGGTCGAGGACGTATTGGCAAAGGGCGCGGCGATAGAGCCCGTCCTCGCCGCCCCGACGGCAATAGGCGGCGAGGAGAGGGTTTTCCGCGAGGGTGGCGTCAAGCACTTCCCTGCCGAGGCGCTCTGCCGCGAGACCGAGGGTGGCCTCGCGGTCGGGCGATGCGGCCTCCTCCCGCGAAAGAAGCCCCTCGACGACCAGCGTCTCGGGATCGAGAAGGCGCTCGTCAAGGGCGAAGGAGGAGGCACCCGCATAGGGCGAGCCGTACGCATCGGGCGGTGTTATGGGGAGCATTTGCCAGAGCGAAAAGCCGCCCGCGGCGAGGGCATCGACAAAGCGGTAGGCCGCATCGCCGACCGTGCCGCAGGCATAGCGGCCGGGGAGTGAGGTGAGGGGGAGAAGCACCCCCGATGTGCGTTGCATAAAAAAATCGCCTTTCGTTTACTTTTAACAGTATATCCGAACGGCGAAAAAAGATGAGAGGAAATAAAAAAGCACTGCTTGCGCAGTGCTTTTTTATTACGCCATGGCGTTGAGCTTTTTGGTGAAGCTGCTCTTCTTATGGGCGGCGTTGTTCTTGTGAAGAATCCCACGAGTAACCGCCTGGTCAATCTTCTTCACAGCAACCTTGTATGCGGCAGTCGCCATCTCACGGTCACCGGCAGCGATCGCGGCATCATACTTTTTGATGATGGTACGCATCTGCGTTTTGAAGATCTGATTGCGAAGGGCCTTTGCCTCAGTCACTTTCACGCGCTTTTTGGCAGATTTGATGTTAGGCACGACACTTTCCTCCAAATTATTTGTTGCGTTCGGACTGCATTATCACCTGAGAGGGGTGTGAAAAAGCATTCACCTGCATACTCTATGGATTATATCACGGTTCTTTTCAAAATTCAAGGGCTTTTAGAAAATTTTTTTATTTTTTTCTTGACAAATGAGAGTACGCGTGGTATACTTGTAAAGTAAAAAGCTTTACAGGGGTGGTGCTGTGTTCGAAAAGGACCTTACCGTGGAATTTCTTCTCGATTTTTACGGCGAAGTATTGCCCGAAAAAACAAGGAGGATCCTTGGCGCCTATTACGGTGAGGATCTTTCGCTGGCCGAGATCGCGGCGGAGGAGGAGATCTCCCGTCAGGGCGTCCGGCACATACTGAAAAAGGGCGAGGAGGAGCTCTACTTCCTCGAGGAGCGACTGGGGCTGGCCGAAAGGCACCGCCACCTGGTCTTGGGAGCCGAGGCACTTTCCAAAAAGGCCGCGGCGCTGACGGACGCGACCGATCCGGCTGTGCGCGCGCTGGCCGAGGAGGCGCTCCGCTTCTCTTCCGATATCATTTAAGTAAGGAGTTTGCGCCGTGTCCATGTTCCAAGGGTTAACCGAAAAGCTGTCTGCGGCGCTGAAACGCTTCCGCAGCAAGGGTAAGCTGACCGAGGCCGACGTCCGCGAGGGCATGCGCGAGGTCAAGCTGGCGCTTCTGGAGGCCGACGTCAACTTCAAGGTCGTGCGCGACTTTGTTAAGACGGTGACCGAGCGTGCCGTCGGTGAGGCGGTGCTGGAGAGTCTTTTGCCTGCCCAGCAGATCATCAAGATCGTCAATGAGGAGCTCATTCGCCTGATGGGCTCGGAATCCCCGAAGGTCGAAATCGCCCCGAAGCCCCCGACGGTCATTCTTATGGCCGGTCTTCAGGGCGCGGGTAAGACCACGCACGCGGGGAAAATGACGCTCCACTTCAAGAAAAAGGGGAAAAATCCGCTGCTTGTGGCGTGCGACGTTTACCGTCCCGCGGCCGTCGATCAGCTGAAGATCGTCGGTGAGTCGATCGGTGTTCCCGTTTTTTCGATGGGAACGGGGGTCTCCCCCGTCAAGATCGCCGCGGCGGGCGTAGAGCACGCGAAAAAGCACGGTCACGATATGGTGTTCATCGATACGGCGGGCCGCCTGCATATCGACGAGGATATGATGCAGGAGATCCGAAAGATCAAGGACACCGTCTCCCCCACCGAGATCCTTTTGGTGGTAGACGCAATGACGGGCCAGAACGCCGTGGACGTGGCAACGACCTTCAACGAGCAGCTGGAGATCACGGGCATCGTGATGACCAAGATGGACGGCGACACCCGTGGCGGTGCGGCGCTCTCGGTCAAGCACGTGACGGGAAAGCCGATCAAGTTCATCGGCACGGGCGAGGGCATGGAGGCCCTTGAGCCCTTCCACCCCGACCGCATGGCCTCCCGTATCCTCGGTATGGGCGACGTTCTCTCGCTCATTGAGAAGGCCGAGGCCGCCTTTGACGAAAAGACCGCCGCCGACATGGAGCGCAAGATGCGCGAGGCGACCTTCTCTCTTGAGGACTTCCTTTTGCAGCTGCGCCAGCTCAAAAAAATGGGCAACCTCAACCAGATCCTCGGTATGCTGCCGGGCGTCAAGCCGGGCGCGCTTGAGAATATGAACGTTGACGAGCGCCAGCTGGGGCGCATCGAGGCCATTGTGCTTTCGATGACTCC
>JAFVYX010000007.1 GCA_017500625.1 Clostridia bacterium
AAGACCGCGAAAGCGGTCTTTTTTCTTTCGGTTATCGGTTCCAATATTTCCGATCCAGCGTGCGGTATTGCACGGCCTCGGCCACGTGGGCGGCGGCGATCGTTTCGCTTCCCGCAAGGTCGGCGATCGTGCGGGCGATGCGCAGGATCTTATCGTGGCCGCGGGCCGAGAGTCCGAGCTTATCAAAGGCCGCGCGCATCATGGTGGCGGCACTCTCGTCAAGGGCGCAGTCGCGCGTCAGCTCCTCGGGCGTGAGACGGGCGTTCGGGCGCGGGGAGCGCTCGGCCGAGAGGCGGCGGGCCGCCGCCACGCGCTCACGGATCGCCTCACTCGGCTCGCCCCGCTTTCTGGCCGAAAGCTCGTCAAAGGTGAGCGAGGGCACCTCGACTTGAATGTCAAGGCGATCGAGCAGCGGCCCCGAAATGCGCGAAAGATAGCGGCGCACGTCCTCGGGGCGGCAGGAGCAGGTGCGGACGGGGTCGCCGTAGTAGCCGCAGCGGCAGGGATTCATCGCGCAGACCAGCATAAAATTCGCGGGATAGTTGGCGCGAGCGGCCACGCGCGTGACCGTTACGGTGCCGTCCTCCAGGGGTTGGCGGAGCGTTTCCAGCAGCGCGGGCGGAAATTCGGGCAGCTCGTCAAGAAAGAGAATGCCGTGGTCGGCCAGCGAGATCTCGCCCGGTCGGGGGTTTGAGCCACCGCCGATCATGCCCGCCGGGGAAACGGTGTGATGCGGCGCACGGAAGGGGCGGCGCGTGACAAGACCGCCGATCGGCATGCCCGCCACCGAGTGAACGCGCGTCACCTCGACCGCCTCGGGGAAGGACATCGGCGGTAGGATCGAGGGGATCCGCTTGGCCAGCATCGATTTTCCCGAGCCGGGCGGGCCGATCAGGAGCAGATTGTGACCGCCCGCTGCCGCGATCTCAATGGCGCGACGCGCCTTGGCCTGACCTGCGACCTCGGCAAAGTCGGCCATCGGACGGTTGCCTTCCGCGGTCAGAGAGGGATCAAAGAGGGTGGGAGCAAGCGCGCCCCGTCCCGTCAGATGGGAGAAGACCTCGGAAAAGGTGGTAACGCCAAAGACCTCGATGCCCTCGGCGATCGCGGCCTCCACGGCGTTCTGCCGCGGAACGAAGATGCGGCGGCACCCCGCTTCACGCGCCGCCAGCGTCAGCGACAAAACGCCCGACTGCGGCCGCACCTCCCCCGAGAGCGACAGCTCACCGAGAAAGCACGCCCCCTCGGTCGCCTCGGGCGGGATCGCTCCCGAGGCGGTGAGCAGCCCCACAAGAATGGCAAGGTCAAAGGCCGAGCCCTCCTTCTTGCGGTTGGCGGGCGCCAGATTGACAAGGATATGGCGGTCGGGGAAGCGGAAGCCCGCGGACGTGCAGGCCGTCCTCACGCGCTCGCGCGCCTCGCGGACGGCGTTGTCGGGTAGGCCCACGACCTCAAATTTTTCCATTCCCGCCGTGACGCTGCACTCCACGGTGACAAGAAAGCCGTCAATGCCGAGAATCCCCGCGCTGTAAGTTTTGGAAACCATACTCCCTCTCCCACGGGCACATACCGCCCGATTTTGGTAAAATGTAAAGAAAACGCAACAAATTAAGGGGAACGGCGGAGGACCACGCGGTACGCCGCCGCTTTCATTATAGCGCATTTTTTGCCAAAAAGCAACCCAAAAGGCGGCGTGACGTGATACAAGGGCGGAGCGCCCTTGATGATATACACGCGGGGGCGTGATGATATACCGCCCGATAGGCGGATGATATACACCGCGCAGAGCGCGGTGACGG
>JAFVYX010000053.1 GCA_017500625.1 Clostridia bacterium
GTAGGTAGCGCCCTCCTCTGCGAAAGGAAGCTTCGCTGTGAAGGAATTGTCCTTCCAGCACTGCTCCATACGGAAAGCAAGGAGAAGGCTCTCGCCGATCTCGCTGTCATCGTAGGCAATAGCGGTCCAGCCGTAGGAGTCAAGGTGGTGATGCCAAGGTGTAAGGCAATAGAAATCCTTGGTGAGCAGATGGTTTACGCTCTTCCACTCGTTGATATTTCTTCTCAGAATATCGAAGTCAAACTCCTTGTTCTGGTTGTAGCCCTCGCAGTGGTTGTAAATAGGAAGCAACCGACACAACGGCGGGGTGCGGGGGGTAGGGGGACTCGTTGGTATTGAGCTTGATAAAGCGGCGCTCCTTCGGCTGCTCGCCCGGTGTGTAAGGGGTGAGCGACGCGTGGCGCGAAGAGAAAAAGGAACTCATTTATGCCTCCTCAAAGCGGACGGTGGCCGAGCGCGCGTGTGCGCCGAGGCCCTCTTTTTGTGCAAAGTAGGATACCTTATCGGCAACGCGGGCGAGCGCGTTCTTTTCGTAATAGGTGAATTGGGTCTTTTTGACGAAATCGTCAACGCCCAGGGGGGAGGAGAAGCGGGCGGTGCCGCTGGTGGGCAGGGTGTGGTTGGGGCCGGCGAAGTAGTCACCGAGCGCCTCGGGGCAATAGCGGCCCATGAAGATGGAGCCGGCGTGACGGACGGCATCGAGGTAGTCGAAGGGGTTATCGACGCAAAGCTCAAGATGCTCGGGCGCGATCTCGTTTGCGATCTCAATGGCAAGGGCGAGGTCGGCGGCGACGATGATCTTGCCGTTGTTGTCGATGGATGCACGCGCGATCTCGGCACGGGGCAGGATGGCAAGCTGTGCTTCGATTTCCGCCTGTACGGCAAGGGCGAGCGCTTCGGAATCGGTGACGAGGACGGCGCTGGCCATCCGGTCGTGCTCGGCCTGCGAGAGAAGGTCTGCCGCGACGTCGCGTGCGTTCGATTTACCGTCGGCAACGACGAGGATCTCGGAGGGGCCTGCGATCATATCGATGGAAACACGGCCAAAGACCTGTTTTTTTGCTTCGGCGACGTAGGCGTTGCCGGGGCCGACGATCTTATCGACGCGGGGGAGCGTTTCGGTGCCGTAGGCGAGGGCGGCGACGGCCTGTGCGCCACCGACCTTGAAGATGCGGTCAACGCCCGCGATCTTGGCGGCGGCGAGGATGACGGGATTGATCTTCCCTTCCGCTGTGGGCGGGGTGACCATCACGATCTCAGAGCAGCCGGCGATCTTGGCGGGAATGGCGTCCATGAGGACGGTCGAGGGGTAGGCGGCCGTGCCGCCGGGGACGTAAAGGCCGACCTTTTCAATGGGGGTGACCTTCTGGCCGACGACGGTGCCGTCCTCCTCGCGCCGATCGATGATGAAGCCTGTGCGCGCCTGCTTTTCGTGAAAGGCGCGGATGTTGACGGCGGCCTCGCGCAGGATGTCGACAAAGCGGGGCTCGACCGAAGCAAAGGCCTCGTCGATCTCGGCGGCGCTGACCTCAAGCGAGGAAAGCTCTGCACGGTCGAACTTTTTGGCGTAGGCAAAAAGGGCTTTGTCCCCCTCTTTTGCGACGGTGGCGATGATCTCACGCACGACGTCAGCCACGTTCGGGGCGATATTGTCACGGGCGAAGATCTCGTCGTTCGGGACCTCGCCATAGCGGTAGATTTTAATCATTGGCTTTTACCTGCTCCTTCATACTTTTCACTACCTGTTCAATCGCGGCGGTCTTGAACTGGAAGGCGGCGCGGTTGGCGATCAGACGGGCGCTGATCGGCAGGATGGTTTCGGCAACGACAAGGTCGTTTTCCTTGAGGGTGGTGCCCGTTTCGACAATGTCAACGATCACGTCCGAGAGGCCGAGGATAGGGGCAAGCTCAATCGAGCCGTTGAGGTGGATGATGTCGATGTCGCGGCTTTTGCCGGCGTAATAGGTACGGGCGATA
>JAFVYX010000008.1 GCA_017500625.1 Clostridia bacterium
GCCCGTCACGGCTCTTGCCTATTCGGCGATGCCGAGTGACGTCTGCCTTACGATGGTCGATGGCAGGATTTTATATGAAAACGGTGAATTTACGACACTGGACGTGGAAAAACTGAAACATGAGTTCTCGGAAATGAGGGCCCACTATTTCGATTGATCCACGGAGGTGCGGTATGAAGAGAAGCGGTGAGGCAACGGGGGAGCGCGCATCGGCGCTCCTTGGCGGAGTCTTCCTTTTAACGCTCGCCAATCTTCTCGTTAAGGTGTTCGGCTTTCTCTATAAGGTTCCCCTGAATCGCTGGCTGGGAGACGAGATGGCTAACGTCAATACCGCGTATTCCGTCTATACACTTCTTTATATGATCTCAACGGCAGGGATCCCCGTGGCGGTCTCGGTTCTGATCTCCGAGGCGCGCTCGGAGGGTAGGGGAGGGCAGATCCGCCGCATTTTCCGCGTGTCGCTCATAACGCTGGCACTGGTGGGAGGTGTGGGGACCCTTTTGCTTTTGCTCCTGGCAAGGCCGATCGCTCTCGCCAATTCGGGCGGCGATTCCTACCTCTGCCTTGTGGCGATCGCGCCCGCTTTGTTCTTCGTCTGTCTTTCCAGCGTTCTGCGCGGCTATTTCCAGGGCTTCGGGCTTTTGCGCCCCACTGCCGTCTCCACGGTCATTGAGGCCTCGGGGAAAATGCTGCTCGGTCTCTTTTTCGTTCGCCTTGTCCTTGCACATACCGAGGGCGGTACGCCCTTGGCGGCGGGCTACTCGGTGCTTGGCATCACGGTGGGTATCGCCCTCGGCGCGCTCTACCTTCTCGTTGCCTATACCCGCTTTTCGCGGGGGGAACGGTCGTCTCCCCTCACGGTCGCGGACGTCCCCTCCTCCCGTGCGATCCTTCTTCGCCTCCTTTCGGTGGCGATCCCCATTGCTCTCGGCTCGGGTGTCCTGAGTCTTTCCTCAATGATCGACTCCCAGCTGATGCGCCCCCTTCTTACCTCGTATTACGGCGATCCTGCGCGCGCCAAGGCGGTGTTTTCCGACTATTCCACGGGCGCGATCACTCTTTTTAATCTGCCCGCCGTCCTCATTTATCCCATCACCTCGGCGATCGTCCCCTATATCACCTCGGCGCGCACCGAGGGACGTGAGGAGGACGCCGCCCGCACCGTGTCGGCGGCTCTCCGTACGGCATCGCTCATTGCCTTCCCCTGCGCCTTCGGGCTCTCGGTACTGTCACGGCCGATCCTTTCGTCCGTTTTCCTCGGCGATGTCGATATGGCGGATAATGCGGGGAAGCTCCTTTCGGTGCTGGCGATCGCCGTGGTGCCCCTCGGGCTTTTGGCGATCACCAACGCGGTGCTTCAGGCCTATCGCAAGCAGGCGCGCCCGATGATCTCCATGCTGTTCGGCGTCGCTGTCAAGATCGCCGCCGTCTTTCTCCTGACCCCCGCGATCGGGCCTCTTGCCGCCCCCGTCGGCACCCTCCTTTTCTATCTTGCCTCCCTCCTTCTGAATTTTTATTTCATCTATCGGGAAACGCCCCTTGTGCCCGAGCCCCTTTCCCTTTTTGCCCCACCCGCCCTGTCGGCACTCTTGTCGGCTCTGGCGGCGGGCGGTGTGTATGCCATCGCCACTCCTCTCGGCGCTCTACTTGCGCTTGTTCTTTCGGTGGTGGCGGCGGTGACCGTGTATCTCACTGCGATCCTCTGCCTTGGCGGTATCGGTGAGGCAGAAATGCGCCTTTTGCCTCGCGGCGACCGTTTGTCCCGATTTTTGACCAAATATCATCTTTTGAGGAAAAGAGAATGACTATGAACGAGGAATGTAAAGAAAACCTTGCATACAAAGAGCTTTTGTCGGTGGTGCGCCGCTTGCGCGCCCCCGACGGCTGCCCGTGGGACCGTGCCCAGACGCACAGGACGCTCTCCCGCTACCTTATTGAGGAGACCTACGAGGTGCTCGATGCCCTCGAATCGGGAAATGCCGAGGACCTTTGTGAGGAGCTTGGCGACCTTTTGCTTCAGATCCTCTTCCACGCCGAGATCGAAAGGGAAGCGGGCCGCTTCGATATGGCGGCGGTGGCAAGCGCGGAAAGCGAAAAAATGATCCGCCGCCACCCCCACGTATTCGGCTCGGCCTCGGCCGAGGAAACGCTGGCCTCCTGGGAAGCCAACAAAAGCCGTGAAAAGCACCGCGATACGCTGGCCGACCGCCTTGCCTCGATCCCTTCGGGGCTTCCCGCGCTCCTGCGCGCCCAGAAGGTGCTGGAGAAGTGCGAGGGACAAGCCGTTGCCCCCACACTACCCGACGGCCTGTGCGAGGAGATCGTGAAGCTTTCGGGGGTTGCCAC
>JAFVYX010000054.1 GCA_017500625.1 Clostridia bacterium
GCAGACGTTGATTACCGCAGCATTCTCTTTGCGCCACGCCCCTGCGACCTCACCGAGCTTTCAGGCGTGGTACCGACGCCTTCAGGCGTCATGGCCGCTTCCTGTCGCACCGTGAGCGTTGACGGTCACGCCGTCCGCGAGTTTGTTTTGGCCGTTCCCCGGGGGGTGAAGGTCAAGGCCGATCTCCCCAAGGATAGCACCTTGAGGATCGTTGCTTACGCCGAATAATCCATAATAAAAACTTTTTCTCCCGGAAATGGAATTATCTATTGACAACGGGCGGAAAAGGAAGTATAATATCTATGTTTGAATTTTGTCTCTTGCTGACAGCGAGGGGAGGGATAAAGAATGGCTGAAGTCAGAGTGAAGGAAAACGAATCTCTTGATAGCGCGCTCCGTCGTTTTAAAAGACAGTGCGTTAAGTCCGGTGTTCTCACCGAGCTTCGCAAGAGAGAGCACTACGAAAAGCCCAGCGTGAAGCGTAAGAAGAAGGCTGAGGCGGCCCGTAAGCGCAAGTACAAGTAAGAAATAAAAAAGCGGATAGTCAGCTATCCGCTTTTTTATTTTTCTTCCGTAGTTTGACAGGTTTGTATCGCTCGGCTTTCTTGCAAAATAAAAGAAAAAGGAGATGATATTATGACCGTCATTTTACTGTTAGCTATGCTGCTTTCCACCCTTACCGGCGGCACCGCGCTTGCCGCCTCGGCGCCCGCCGGCTGGTATGTCAAGCGCAATGCCGAGCACCGTCAGCCGATCCTCGATCCCCAGTTTTCCTACGTTGAGGGGTACGATGCCTATTATGTAGATAGAGCCCACGGCGACGATTGCGAGGAAAAGGTGATCTATCTCACCTTTGATGCGGGATACGAAAACGGGAACGTTGAAAAAATACTCGACGTCCTGAAGAGCGAACAGGTGCCCGGCGCGTTTTTTATCCTTGATAACCTGATCCTGCAGAATGAGGCGCTGGTGCGCCGCATGGCGGACGAGGGGCATCTTGTGTGCAACCACACGCTCCGCCACCACGATATGAGCAAGGTAACGGAGGAGGCCGCCTTTCTCCGTGAGCTTACTGCGCTTGAGGAGCTGTACCGCGAAAGGATCGGACGGGATATGGCAAAATATTACCGTCCGCCCGAGGGGCGCTTTAGCGAAGAGAATCTTAAAATGGCGCAGAAGAACGGGTATAAAACGGTGTTCTGGAGCATTGCCTACGCTGATTGGGACAACACCCGTCAGCCGTCGCCCGAAGCGGCGATGAAGAAGCTCCTCGACAACACGCACAATGGGGCAATCGTTCTTTTGCACCCCACGTCAAAAACCAACGCCACCATTCTCCCCGCGCTGATCAAGGCCTGGCGGGAGCAGGGGTATCGTTTTGGCACGCTGGACGAGCTTGGCAAGGGCGCGGGGGCATAAGTTACGCCGCATAGGCGCCGCGCTCTTTGTTGCGCTTTTTATCTTCTCGCATCACCCGGCCGTTTCCTTCGCCGCAGAGCCGGCCGTTTATCGGCGGGTGTCTACCGAAGCAAAGGTGATCGCCCTCACCTTTGACGACGGCCCTCACCCCAGAGTCACCAACGAGATCCTGGATCTTCTGGCGGAATACGGCGCCAAGGCCACCTTCTTTGTCGTCGGAAAGAATCTCGAGTATTATGGTGAGGCGGCTCGCCGCGCCGTCAGCGAGGGCCACGAGCTCGGTAACCATACCTACTCCCATCCCCACCTTTCCGAGGTCGGTGCAGCCGCCCTTGAACGCGAGATCTTAAAAAGCGCTGAGCTGATCGAACGCCTTACGGGCG
This sequence comes from Clostridia bacterium, assembly GCA_017500625.1. The sequence goes on from JAFVYX010000054.1 coordinate 1,803, forward strand.
TCACAGGCACTCTCTTCCGCCCGCCCGAGGGGAGCTGCCGCTCAGAGGTGCTGTCCGTGGTGAAAAAGAACGGATACTCGACCGTACTTTGGGACGTCGACACCCGCGATTGGTCGGGAGTTTCCGACGAGGTCATCGTCAAGAACGTGATGAAAAACGTAAGAGAGGGCTCGATCGTCCTCTTTCACGATTACGTGGGGCGGAACTGCCATACGGTCGCGGCATTAAAAGAAATCCTACCGCGCCTCAGCGCGGCAGGATACCGTTTTGTTACCGTTTCGGAGCTGTTGTCTTACTCGACGTCGGCCTCGGACGTAAACTGATCCTCCTCGGCCGGTGCGACCATGATCGTCTCGATCTTATGCCAGGCCGCAAAGGCATGCATATAAGAGCCGGCGGCGAAAATGATGAAGAACATGGCAACGCCGAGGGGAAGAAGCGCTCCACCCAATCCGAAAATGAGAACGAACGTAAGGAAATAAAGGAACGCCACCCCGAGAAGGGCGAGGATATTACGCTTGAAGCCGAGAAGCGAGAAGAGAAGTGCATTCTTAACGATCTTCGAAAGCTTCAGGTCAAAGGTGATCATCTGGAGATACACGTAAGGACGCATCATAAGATAGAAGAAGGCGATGACCACGTTCATCCAGAAGATCACGCTGTTGAAGAAGGTGCCCGTGGACTGCAGGAGAATGACCATATTGACGGGCACAAGAAGGATCAGAAGAAGATCGATGATGCCAAAAAGGAATCCCTGACGCGCGTTTCTCTTGATAGCATATCGAAAATCGGTCATCATAAAGGCGGGCTCTCCACGGACAAGCGAACGAATGATGTACGTGGTGCCGACCTTGACGAAGCCAAAGCTCAGGAAGGTAAGAAGCGAAAGCCCCAGGAAGACGTACGAGGCCGTTGTCATTGCGCTGTTGGGGATCTGCGCGCCAAGGGCCCCTACAAGCGCCATGGTCACGGGATCGATCTCCGCCCCCAGAAGGATCTGCGTCCGCAGGTCGGCAAAATAGCCCGAAACGGCGGTCATATACTCCACTTTGAAAAGCCCCGAAATACCAAGGAGGGCAA
>JAFVYX010000009.1 GCA_017500625.1 Clostridia bacterium
ATAACGGTGACACCCTCGGGAGCGGTGATGCTCTTCAGAGCGGTGGTGCCGCTGAGCATATACTCACCGATGGTAAGAGCGGTGTTTCTCTTGCCGAAGTCGAAGCTCTGCCTAGACGAGCAGTTCTCGAACGCAGATGCCCCCTCTCCTTCCTTTTGCCCGCGGCCGTGGCGCTCCTCATTTACGCCGCCGTCCTCGGCGCCGTCGCCTTCCTCCTTTATAAGCTCGTGATGAGCGTGGGCGTCCGCCGTTTTGAAGCACTCTAACCGAAAAAACACAGTAGGGAGTTAAGTTTTGTTTACTTTAGAACAGGAAATCAACCGCCGCCGCACCTTTGCGATCATTTCCCACCCCGACGCGGGGAAGACCACCCTGACCGAGAAGTTTCTGCTTTACGGCGGCGCCATTCAGTCGGCGGGTGCCGTCAAGGGCAAGGCCAGCGACCGCCACGCCGTCTCGGACTGGATGGACATCGAAAAGCAGCGCGGCATCTCGATCACCTCCTCGGTGATGCAGTTTGAGTACGACGGCTTTTGCATCAACATTCTCGATACCCCCGGCCACCAGGACTTCTCGGAGGACACCTACCGCACACTGATGGCAGCGGACAGCGCGGTGATGGTCATTGACGCCGCCAAGGGCATCGAGCCGCAGACGCGCAAGCTCTTTAAGGTCTGTGCGATGCGGGACATTCCCATTTTTACCTTCATCAATAAGCTGGACCGTGAGGCCCGCGATCCCTTTGACCTCTTAGATGAGCTGGAAAAGGAGTTCGGCATCGGCACCTACCCCGTCAACTGGCCGATCGGCTGCGGCGTGAACTTCCACGGCGTTTACGACCGTGAGCGCCGTGAGATCCTTGCCTTTGCCGACGCGCACAGCGGCCGCAGCCGCATTGAGGGCACACGCTGTGAGCTGTCCGAGACCGAGCGCCTCGATTCGCTCATCGGGGAGTACCGCCGCCGTGAGCTTTGTGAGCAGGTGGAGCTTCTCGATGCCGCCTCCTTCGACTTTGATCTCGATAAGGTGCGCCACGGCAAGCTCTCGCCCGTGTTTTTCGGCTCGGCGCTCAACAACTTCGGAGTCGAGCCCTTCTTAAAGGCCTTCCTTGCGATGACCACGCCCCCCCTGCCGCGCACGACCACCGAGGGTACGGTCGATCCTGTGGCCGATCCCTTCTCGGCCTTTGTCTTTAAGATCCAGGCCAATATGAACAAGGCCCACCGTGACAGGATCGCCTTCCTGCGCATCTCGTCGGGCCGCTTTGATCGCAATGAGGAATACTACCACGTCCAGGGCGAAAAGCCGATCCGCCTCTCGCGCCCCCAGCAGATGATGGCGGAATCCCGCGCGGGTATTGAGGAGGCGTACGCCGGCGACATCATCGGCGTGTTTGACCCCGGCATCTTCTCGATCGGTGACACCGTGTGCGATAAGCGTCACCGCGTCCGCTTTGAGGGCATTCCCACCTTCGCGCCCGAGCATTTCGCGATGATCGAGCAGGTGGATTCGATGAAGCGCAAGCAGTTCGCCAAGGGAATGAGTGAGATCGCCGAGGAGGGCGCCATTCAGATCTTCTTTGAGCCCGGCGCCGGTATGGAGCGCGTGGTGGTCGGCGTTGTCGGCGTTCTTCAGTTTGAGGTGCTGGAGCACCGTATGAAGAGCGAGTACGGCGTTCTGATGCGCCGTAGCCCGATGCCCCACGAGGAGATCCGCTACGTGGAGGCCTCGCCCACCGAGATCTCGCGCCTGCGTCTGACCTCGGACACCAAGTGGGTGAAGGACGTCCGTGAGCGTGACCTGCTCATCTTTACGGGCGAGTGGAGCATTCGCTTCGCGCTTGAGAACAACGAGGGGCTGGTCCTCTCCGAGTTCGCCAAGCGATAAAAAAAGAGGTGCCGTCGGCACCTCTTTTTTCGTTAAGCTCAAAGATCCTTCAGGACTTTCACGGCGATTCCCTGGATCTCGCAGTCGGACACATAAATATCGTCCATCACCTTGTTTTCGGGGTGCAGACGGATACGGCGGCGCTCGGGCTCGGGATAATAGCGCTTGAGCGTTGCCTCCTCCTCGACGAGGGCTACCACGATCTCGCCGGGCTCCGCCGTGCTCTGGCGGCGAATGAGAACAAAGTCACCGCTGGCAATGCCCACGTCGATCATCGAGTAGCCGTTGGCGCGCAGCATATAAAAGTCGCCCGTGCCAAAGAGGGAAGCGGGAAGCTGAACGTAATCCTCGATATTCTCCTCGGCAAACTTCGGTAATCCGCAGGACACGGCGCCAAGGATCGGCACGCGGATAAAATCGCGGCGCGACAGGCGCTCGGTATCGGTCACGTAGCTGCGGCGACCGTTGGAGGTCACGCGCCCCCCCGCGATCAGGTCCTGCAGATACCGCTGAACGGTGGAGCGGCTGATGTCGGTGGATTCCGAGATCTCCCGCACCGTTGGGGAGCAACCGTTCTCCTCGGTATAGGAGTCAATGAAGTTCATAATGACGGCAAACAGCTGTTCGTCCTTCGTACGCACGGCAATTTCTCCTTTTCTGGGACATAACGCCCATTGTGAAGTCATTATAGCACACGCTCAAGGGTCTGTCAAGCCCTTTTTGAAACTTTTTTCTCATTTAGACTCTCATCGGTTGACATTTCGGCCCGAATGCGCTATCATATAAGGGAAGAGATCACAAACCAAGGAAAAGAGGAAATCGGATGGCAAACGCAAGGATCAAGGGCATTCATTACGCCCACGCCGCCATTGTGGCAAAGGACTTTGATAAGTCCTTGGAGTTTTATAAGGCCCTCGGCTTCACGCCCTACGTCACGTGGGGTGAGGGACGCGGTCGCATCATGCTCCTCGATATCGGTGACGGCTCGAAGATCGAGTTGTTTGCTAAGGGCGGAGACGAGTACGCGGTGAACGGCAAGTGGCTCCACCTGGCCTTTGCCGTGGAGAACGTGGACGAGGCGTACCGTGTGGCGCTGGAAGCGGGTGCCACCCCCGTCATTCCCCCCACCGACAAGCCGCTGGAATCCTCTCCCAAGAGGATCACCCTGCGCCTTGCCTTTGTGGCCGGCCCTGACGGTGAGCAGATCGAGTTCTGCAAGGAAAAGGCCTACGGCTTTTGATCCTTCACCCACATTTTATATAGGAGGAAATCACCATGGCAAAAAAGCAAACACTCACCGAGATGTATGAGGCGCTGCCCCGCCTCGCCAAGATCGTCCTGCAGGTCCTCTTTGGCGGTATCATCGGCGGCATCTACCGCATCCTCCGCTTTGCGGAAAAGGGGAACGCCGTCACGCTGGTGGCAGGGCTCCTTGCCACCTTCACGGGTATTGGCAACGCGGTGGCCTGGATCGTTGACCTTTATACCGAGGTCGTCAACGATCGCATCACGGTGCTGGCCGACTGATCGCACACCCCCAAAGGAAAAAGGAACGGCCCTCGGGGCCGTTCCTTTTTTGTTTTGCGCGTACGGTGTGCGCACTTTTTTGTTTTGTAAATCTTACATTACATGCTGTGCAAAATACACGCTGTACTGCGTCTCGTCGGGCAGACAGATCTCAATGTCGGCCGAGAGGCGGATATCGCGTGAGGAGGCGCCCACAAGAATCTTAAAGGTGCCGTTTTCAATGTGCCAATCCTTGAGGGAGGTGCTGTAGTAGGCAAAGGAGCGGGCGTTCAGCGGAACGCTGACCGTGGTTTTTCCGTGCGCGGGAATGAGGTCCTTCGAAAAGCCCTTCAGCTCCTTTTTGGGACGCATCACCATGCTGAAGACGTCGGAAACGTAGACCTGGGAGGCCTCCATGGCATCAAAATCCGAGTGGTTTTCAATGTCGTAGGTAACCACGTAGTCGGTCTCGCTCTTTTTCTCAATGCGCAGGTTGCTGTAAGTGAGATCGGCGTAGGAGAGGCCGTGACCGAAGGGGAAAAGCACCTGCTTGTTCATCTTGTCGTAATAGCGGTAGCCAACAAAGATGCCCTCTTGGAACCACTCGGTGTAGCCGTTGCCGAGGTCGGTGCCCGCACAGCTCTCCTCAAGCGAAAGCGGGAAGCTCTCGGTCAGCTTGCCGCTCGGCGACACCTCGCCCGAGAGAATGGCGGCCAGGGCCTCGTTCACGCCCTCACCGAGGTAGCCGACAAAGACGACGGCCTTGACCTTGTCGATCCAGGCGCTCATATCGATGGCAGAGCCGGCGTACACCAGAACGACCACGTTTTCGTTGATCTCGGCGGTGTCGAGGATCATCTTCTCGGTCTGCGGGTTGAGGCGTATGCTCTGTCTGTCAAAGCTCTCGCACTCCACGGTGTTGTCCTCGCCAACGCAAAGCACCACGGCGTCCTTGCCGTAGGCGGCGTGATAGAGGTTTCTGAGCCCGATCGGGATCTTTCCCTTCGAGTCAATGGGATTGCCGGCGGGCGTCTCGTAGGTGGCACCGCCCTTTTCGTTCAAAAGCTCGTTGAGCGGGCGCTGGACGTAGGTGGTCTCCACAAAGGAGGAGCCGCCGCCTCCCGTGGGGGGACGGCGCACAAAGCTGCCGCTGATCAGCACACGGCCTGAGCGCAGGGGGAGCAGGCCGCCCTCGTTCTTCAGGAGGACCACCGCCTCCTTGGCGATCCTGACGGCGTTTTGGTAGCGCTCCTCCTTGGTGGTGGTGACGACCTTTTTGTCGTTCTGCGTTCTCTCGATGAGCGTGAGGATATTCCTGACGCAGAAGTCGATCTCCTCCTCGCTGAGAAGGCCGCGCTCATAGGCGTCCTTCAGATTGCTGTAGTTGTTGGGGCGGTAGGGCATGGTAAGATCCAGCCCCGCCTTGACCGATTTATAGATGCTGTGCACAGCACCCCAGTCCGAGATGACCACGCCGTCAAACCCGAACTCGTCGCGCAGCATATCCTTCAGAAGATAACGGTTCTCCGAGGCATAGACGCCGTTGATGGGGGTAAAGCTGCACATCACCGTGTAGGGCTTAGCGCGCAGGGCGCCCTCAAACGCGGCGAGATAGATCTCGCGGAGCGCGCGCTCATCAATGTCGCAGCCCTGGTAAAAGCGGTCGTATTCCCGCAGGTTGGCGCAGTAATGCTTGAGGCTCGTGCCGATCCCCTTGACCTGCACCCCCTCGATATACGCGGCCCCAAGCTCGCCCGACAGGAAAGGGTCCTCAGAAAAATACTCAAAGTTGCGGCCGTTCAGGGGGCAGCGGCGGGTGTTGACGCCCGGGGCCAGAAGCACGGCGGCGCCCATTTCGATGCATTCATCGGCGATCGTATTGCCCGAAAGGTACGCAAGCTCACGGTTGAAGGTAGAGCCGATGGCGGAAAGACAGGGCATGGCGGTCGCGGGCTTCACGCTGCCGTCCTCATTGTAGATGCGCATACCGTGGGGGCCGTCCGCCAGGCGGAGCAGGGGGAGCTTGCCGTCCCCGTCCCAAAGGTGCCAGTTGTCCTTGCCCGAGAGCAGGTGCAGCTTTTCGTCCAGGGTGAAATCCGAAAGCTTGTAGGTTGCCATAACGATCTCCTTTGCGATTGAATTCGTGGTTAATTTTATTATAAAACATCTTTTTTGCAAAAAAAATAGCAAAAACCCTTGCAAAAACTCTCAAAAAATGATATTTTCATTATATGAATGCTTTTTATGAAGAATTGCGTGAAAATGACCGAGAGCTGCGCATCATCCGCAACGGCAACCATTCCTATCGACCGCATTTCCATATCAACGTAGAGCTTTTGATAGTCAAACGGGGGGACTATCTTGCCGAGGTCAACGGAAGCCAATACCGGGTGGGGGACGGCACGGTCCTTCTTTGCGACAGCTATGATATCCATTCCTATGAGCGCCTCTCGGACGGGGGCGCGGACGACGACTGCGTGCTGATCATTCCGGAGCGCTACCTTTCGCGCTTTTCAGCGTATCAGCGCGGGCGGCGGCCAAGCACACCGCTGTTTCGGGACGGGGCGCTCTGTGAGCTGCTGCTCGCTCTTGTCGACACCGTGCTCCTTGCGGCGGACAATGAGTATCTTGTCGCCTCCACGCTCGATTATATGCTGGCGCGCATGCTGGAGGGGGCTACCCTCGTCGATGTCGAGGAGGGGCGGGACGTGGGCCTTATCCGCAGGATCCTCTCCTACATCAACCGCCATTACCGTGAGCCGATTACCATGGCCTCGGTCGCTACGGGGCTCGGATACAGCGCGGCGCATCTTTCGCGCGTGTTCCACCACTTTATGAAGACCAACGTCAAGGCCTACATCAATCGCCTGCGCCTTTCCTATATCAAGCAGCGCCTCTCCGAGGATCCGAAGGCCGACATCACCCCCCTGATCTTTGAGGCGGGCTTTGGCAGTATCCAATCCTATTACCGTAGCCAAAATGGACTCGAACCGATAAGCCCTCGGCGATAGATTCTCGTGTCTTTCGCCGTGGCTCGTCTTGAAAAGCCCACGCTTGTCGGCGCCTCGCCCCGTCAAAATCCAAAGAAAATCTATTCGCCGAAGGGTGCTGCGCAGTTTTCATCGAGCCGATATTTATGAGATGCGAGGACAAAAG
>JAFVYX010000055.1 GCA_017500625.1 Clostridia bacterium
CTATCAAAAAGAGCGCACCGCGGTGCGCTCTTTTTGATAGAAAACGACGATAGAAAAAAGGGAGCAAAGCTCCCTTTTTCGTTTATGCCCAAATTCAGAACAAAATCCCCGATCACGACCGAAATAGGGCAAACGCCTTTGGAGCAGAAATCGCCGTTCTTGCGCCGACAGGCGTACTTACGTACGTCGGAGGCGAAAAACGACGATAGAAAAAAGAGGGCTTATGCCCTCTTTTTTCGGTTATGCCCAAAGGCGAAAGCCCTATGTGAGCCGTGCGGCGACGGTATCCTGCATTTCCTCCATAGGAAGGCCCAGCACCACGGAAAGCTCGGTGCAAAGATGGCGGCGGGCAATGCCGTCACACTCGATCTCAAACTCGGGAAGGCGGCGCCCAAGACAGGACAGCTCGGCACGGCGGCCGCCGATCGTCTTGATGACGGCAACGTACGAATCGGGCGAGGCCGCAGAGATCGCTGAGCGGTAGGTGTCGCGACGCGCCTTTTCGGTTCTGATCTCAAGGTGCGGAATATCCGCCATACGGGAGAACAGCGCTTCCACCTCATCGGCAGACATCAGGGGGCGCATAGGAACACGGTCGTTGTCCACGGGCGTATAGATCACCGAATTTGCGGGGCCGCTGACAGGCTTTAACGTGTAAAACAGACGGGGATCCTCTTTATCAATGGGAGAGGCGCATACGTCGGTCACCCTGCAAACGCCGTTCGTACCGTACACAATGTGGTCACCCACCTTAAACATATCCTACCGCTCCTTTCCTCGCTGTTTTGCACAAATATCTTTGCCTTACACTATATATTATACCAAATTTTAAGTCAAAATGTAATTGACGGTTTGCACAAATCCCCAACCGCTTCTTTTGGGTAAAAGAGCTAAATAGCACCGAAAAACAAGAAAAAACGGAGGGACGGCTGCCACCCCTCGGCGGGGCAAGTGCGCGGGAAGGACGATAGAAAAAAGAGGGCTTATGCCCTCTTTTTTCGGTTATGCCCAAAGGGGATCAGAAATCAAGCTCGATGATGCCGTTCTTCTCAAGATAATCGGTCATCGAGAGGATACCGTTCTCCTTGACGGCGATGCCCTTCTCCCAGCGGCAACCGAAGGTGGGGCCGGAGATGAAGGTGTCGACCTGGAAGGTCATGTTGGTGGCGAGAGGATAGTTCGAGGAGGTCTCCATCCAGGGGGCCTCGACCTCGATCATACCCGTGCCGTGGCAGGGGCCGTACACGTAGTTCTTGGCATAGCCGGCGTCCTCAAATCTCTTGAGGAAGTCCTTGGCGATGTCCGAGGCCATACGGCCGGCCTTGATCTCGTTGCAGGTCCAGATGTGCTGGTCAAGGCAGAACTGAACGAGGTCGCGGCGCTCGCCCTCAAGCTTACCCATAACAACGGGAAGGCCGATGGCGGGAGAGTAACCGTCGATCTTAGCCGAGAGGTTCAGCTGAACGATATCGCCCTTGTTGATCTCACGGTAGCAGGAACGGCTGATCGCGTGGCGGGTGGAAGCCTCGCTGAACACGTACATGGGAAGACCCTCGTACTCGGCGCCCTCCTCGTAGATGACCTTCTGGGCCACACCGACCATCTGCAGCTCGGTCACGCCGGGCTTCAGGGCGGCGATGACAGCGTCGGTCGCCTTCTCGATGATGCGGAAGCCCTCCTTCAGGCAGGCCAGCTCGTTCTCGCTCTTGATCTTGCGAAGCTCGACCATGATGTCGGAGCACTTCACGATCTCGGCCTTCGGGAACGCGTCCTTGAGGCCCTCGTAGATCGGGAGGGTGCAGTCGATGTAGCTGCCAAGACCGATCTTCAGATTCTGGCCGGTGACACCGATCGCCTTAAAGACGTCGGCAAACGTATCGGCGTGAAGCTCGGGGTAGGCGGGGTCGGCCGACTCACGGAACTCGCGAAGGACAAAGATCTTCTCGATCTTCGAACGGTCGGCGGCGAAGATGGCGGACTCAGGGCCGACCATAAGGGCGGCATCGCCGCTGGCGGAGATGGCAACGCCGGCGCGCTCAAAGAGGGGCCAGAAGCCGCTGAAGTAGCGAGCGTTGGCGTAGTCGGACTCAGTGGAGGAAACCACCATCACGTCAAGACCTCTCTCACGGACGAGAGCGGCGGCGCGAGCGATTCTTTCCTGGTACTCGTGATCGGGAATGCAAATTCTCTGCATGACAATTCTCCTTTTCGGAAATTATTATTGGGTTACTGATTTTAGTATAAAATATTCTCCCTCGCTTGTATTTAGAAAATTGAAACTCTTTTTTGCACAATCGTAAATTGTTTTGCGAATTTTCAATTCTTTTGCACAAGCGCTTTACATAAGGATAAAAAGATGCTATACTATGAGAAAGGACAACAAAAAAAGGAGAACGCCATGACCGAAAAGGCAACGCCCCTGCACCGCTTCCGCACCGAGCTTACGGTCACGCGGATCGCGAATATGCAGTATTTCGAGATGCCGCACGGCTTTATGACACAGCCCGACTGTCACCCGTTCTGTGAGCTTGTGTACGTGGACAGCGGCGAGATCGCCGTCCGTAGCAATGCCTACGAGGGGCGGCTTGTGAAAAACGAGCTGCTCATTCACCGCGCGGGCGATCCGCACACCCTCCTTTGCGACGAGGGCACCCCCAACCTCATCATCATCGGTCTTGAGTGCGCCTCGGAGAGACTCGCCCCCTTTTCCTCCGCTCCCGTGCCGCTGTCCGAGGCGCTCGGACGGTTGCTGGTGGAGATCGTCAAGGAGGGGCGCAACGTCTTTCTCCCCCCGTACGACATTCCCAACCGCACCGACATGAAAAAACGTGCCGACTTCCCCTTTGGTGCCGATCAGCTCATCAAAAATCTTCTCGAATGCTTTCTCATCAAGCTGATCCGTGAGCGTGAGCAGCCACCGCTCGGCGAAGGGGAGCACGCAACGGACGACCTGCGGACGGGCGAGGTCCTGCGTTACCTTGAAAACAACTATCGCGAGAAGATCACCATCGAGGAGCTGTGCTTTCTCTTTGGAACAAACAAGACCACCCTGACCAAGGATTTCCGCCGACTGACGGGGGGAACGGTCATGGACTTTCTGGCAAGGCGGCGTCTCCGCGAGGCCAAGGCCCTCCTGCGCCGCGGCTCACTCACCGTGACCGAGATCGCCGAGGCGCTCGGCTTTTCCTCGGTTCACTATTTCACCCGTTTTTTTCGGAAGCACGAGAATATGTCCCCCACCGAATACGCATCGAGCATTCGCGCACGGTTTGAGGAGCAGTAAGGTTTTCTTTACAAAAATGCGATTTTGACGGCGAATGTAGCATGAAAACGGAAAAAGCCGCGTGAGGGCGCTGTGGGCGAGGCAGCCGAACGTTTCCTGTATTCTCCATAAGAGAAGGGGCGGTTTTCGGTTGACTTTTCCCCCGCCCCGTGGTATAATACCCTTGTAACGACAATGGGAGGGAGCGAGGTATGGCACAGGCGTTTTCCGCTGTCTTTGGTAACGATGCGGTCAAAAGCCGCCTTGAGCGTGCGCTCCGTGAAGGAACGCTCCCTCACGCCCTGATCCTTTCGGGCCCCGAGGGCAGTGGACGGAAAACGCTGGCGCGCGAGCTGGCCGCCGCGCTGTTTTGCCTGCGCCGCGAGGAAGGTGGTCCGCTCCCCTGTGGGGAGTGCGAGGCCTGCCGAAAGGTGCACGAGGGGATTTTCCCCGATCTCTACGTGATTGCCCCCGAGGAGGGGAAGACGATGATCGGAGTCTCCCGCATTCGTGAGCTGCGGGCCGAGCTTTCCTTAACGGCGAGCGAGGCGGCGCACCGCGTATTCATCATAGAAAGCGCCGACGCTATGAATGCGGCGGCTCAGAACGCGCTCCTTATATCGCTTGAGGAGCCGCCCGAGGGCGTGGTCATTCTTCTGATCGCCGAGAGCGAGGAGGCGTTGCTCCCCACGGTGCGGAGCCGTTGTCAGGTCCTGCGGACCGAGCTCTTTGAGCCCAAAGCGATCCGCCGTTACCTCGCAGACAACGAGCGCTTCTCGATCCTTTCCCGCCGCAACCCCGAACGCGCCGAGGCGCTCCTTGAGAGTGCGGGCGGTCGCATCGGTCGGGCCATTCTCCTCCTCGACGAGGGGAAGATGGCCGAGGTCCTTTCCGAGCGCGAGACGGTCGATGCCGTTGTCCGTGCGCTAAGCGCACGTGGGGCGGCCGACCTCTTCTCCGCCCTGCGGCAGCTCCCCCAAAAGCGCGACGAGCTGTGCGAGGCGCTGGCACTTCTCGGTGATGCGCTGCGCGACCTGATCCTCCTGAAGCGTGACCCCGAGGCCCCCCTCACCTATTATTACGACAGAGAGACCGCCACAGCGCTTGCGGAGAGCGTGGGGATCCGACGGCTGTTTTGCCTTTCGGACGCGGCGGGCGAGGCGTACGACGATCTTCTCCGCAATGCCAACGTATCCGTTGTGCTGTCCACCCTCCTGTACGCGGTGGCAGCCCGCTGATAAAGCTTATTGAGGTTATAGAGGAAATGAATATGGAAGAGTACAAGGACACCGTGCCGACCGAGGTCGGCGCTCCCACCGAGGCCGAGGCCGAGACCATGACGGCTGCCCCCGAGGCGGCTACCGAGACCACCGAGGAAGCCGGCGTGAATACCGCCGCAGAGGCGGTTGTGCCCAAGCCCGCGGAAAAAGCCGAAGCGAAGCCCGCTCCCGCACCACTCCCCGACGTGGAAGTGGTGGGCGTCTCCTTCCGCACGGCGGGAAAGAAATACTATTTTGCGCCAGGACGTCTCACCCTGCACGTGGGTGACGAGGTCATTGTGGAAACGGCGCGCGGCATGGAGTTCGGTCACGTGACGATCGCCAACACCAAG
>JAFVYX010000010.1 GCA_017500625.1 Clostridia bacterium
CCCCCCTCTCGCGCCGCTTTGTGCCAACCATTGTTTGCAAAATCACGCGGGGTGAAAAAATAGACAAAAAATCCTTTGAAAATTTGTAGCATTTTCCTCCAACTCCCCCTTGACAATCCACAAGATATAGTTTACAATAGGAAATGCCCCCACAATATCTTGTGTTTTGTCCAAAATATGGTAAGTGCTTGAAAAACGGCGGGAAACCGCGGGAAGGAGTGTGGCGAATGCACCTTGGCGGCCTTGCGAAAATGACGCTTCTGGACTTTCCCGGACGGGTGGCGGCCACCGTGTTTACGGCGAGCTGCGGTATGCGCTGTCCCTTCTGCCACAACGCCTCTCTCGTCACTCACGTCGGTGAGCCCCTGCCCACCGTGGAGTTCTTTTCCTTCTTAGAAAAGCGCAGGGGGCTTCTGGAAGGCGTCTGCATCTCGGGTGGCGAGCCGCTGCTCCAGCCCGATATCGAGGAGTTCATCCAAAGGATCCGCGCCCTTGGCTATGCCGTGAAGCTCGATACCAACGGTATGTATCCCGAAAAGCTCTCGGGCCTCATCGACAAGGGACTTCTTGATTACGTAGCCATGGACATCAAGAACAGCCGTGAGAAATACGCGCAGACGGCGGGGCTTCCGTCCTTCCCCGCAGGGGTTGAGCGGAGCGTCTCGCTGCTGCTTTCGGGTGTGGTTCCCTATGAGTTCCGCACCACGGTGGTGGAGGAGCTCCACACACCTGAGGACTTCCGCGCGATCGGTGAGTGGATCACGGGTGCCGAGCGCTACTTTCTTCAGTGCTTCACCGATTCGGGCGACCTGATCGCCACGGGCTACTCCGCCCCCACGAACGAGAAGCTGCGCGCCTGCCTGGCGGCGGTGCGGCCCCTCGTGCCCTCGGCGGTCCTGCGCGGCGTCAGCGAATGAGAAAATAAAAAATTATATAAATTTCATCTATCAAAAGGAGAACGACTATGTATCAGGTACAAAAGAGAGACGGAAAGGTCATCGACTTTTCTCTCGACAAGATCACCAAAGCGATCACCATGGCGTTCGAGGCGCAGGAGAAGGACTACCACCCTGCCGTCATCGATTTTCTCGCCCTGAAGGTCACCGCGGATTTTGAGCCCAAGGTCAAGGAGGGGCTCATCGCGGTCGAGGACATTCAGGACTCGGTTGAGAACGTGCTCGTCCAGGCGGGCTATTCGGACGTGGCCAAGGCGTACATTCTGTACCGCCGTCAGCGCGCCAAGCTCCGTGAGGTCAAGAACACGGCGCTCGACTATGCCTCGCTTGTCGACGGCTACCTCAAGATCAACGACTGGCGCGTCAAGGAGAACTCCACCGTGACCTACTCGGTCGGCGGTCTGATCCTCTCGAACTCGGGCGCGATCACGGCGAACTACTGGCTCTCCGAGATCTACGATGACGAGATCGCCAATGCTCACAGAAATGCCGACCTTCACCTGCACGACCTTTCGATGCTGACGGGCTACTGCGCGGGCTGGTCGCTGAAGCAGCTGATCCAGGAGGGCCTCGGCGGCGTTCCCGGTAAGATCACCTCGGCTCCCGCCAAGCACCTTGCCACCCTCTGCAACCAGATGGTCAACTTCCTCGGCATCATGCAGAACGAGTGGGCCGGCGCACAGGCCTTCTCCTCCTTCGACACCTACCTGGCTCCCTTCGTCAAGGCGGACAA
>JAFVYX010000001.1 GCA_017500625.1 Clostridia bacterium
ACACCGCCCGTGTGGTCAAGAACATCAAGATCGAGCCCTCGCCCATGTGGCTCCGCCGCCGCCTCCGCGCTTGCGGTGTCCGCCCCATCAACAACATCGTCGATATCACAAACTACGTAATGCTTGAGTACGGCCAGCCCATGCACGCCTTCACTCACGCCTGCCTCGACGGCTCGCAGATCATCGTCCGCCGCGCCGCTGACGGCGAGACCTTCTAGTCCCTCGATGACATCGACCATACTCTTGATTCCTCTATGCTCGTCATTGCCGACGAGAACAAGCCCGTTGCCCTCGCAGGCGTAATGGGCGGTGCAAACTCCGAGATCGCCGACGATACCAAGACCGTTGTCTTCGAAAGTGCCACCTTCCTCGGCACAAACGTCCGCGTCACCGCAAAGAAGCTGGGTATGAGAACCGAAAGCTCGGCCCGCTTTGAGAAGGGTCTCGATCCCGAAAACACTCTGCCCGCCGTTCAGCGCGCTTGCGAGCTGGTTGAAATGCTCGGCGCAGGCGAGGTGGTCGACGGCATCATCGACGTTTACCCCGAGAAGAAGACCCTCACCACCCTGCCCCTTGAGGCAGATAAGATCAACGCCTTCCTCGGCACCGATCTCAGCGAGGCATATATGATCGAGGTCCTCGAGAAGCTCGACTGCAAGGTCGAGGGCGGCGTTATCACCGTCCCCAGCTTCCGCGACGACCTGACCTGTATGCAGGATATCGCCGAAGAGATCATCAGAATCTACGGCTATAATAAGATCGAGTCCACTTACATCAATGCGGCCATGACCCGCGGCGGCAGGACGCCTCGCCAGGCCCTGGAGCACAATATCACCACCTCCCTCTGCGCTATGGGTCTTAACGAGATCCAGACCTTCTCCTTCATCAGCCCCAAGTTCTACGAGAAGATCAACCTGCCCGAGGAGCAGCGCCGCTCGGTGGTCATTTCCAATCCTCTCGGCGAGGACACCAGCGTAATGCGCACCACCGCCCTGCCCTCCATGCTCGAGATCCTCGCTCGCAACAACAGCTTCAATAACGTGGACGTTAAGCTGTGGGAGCTGGCCACCGTCTACCTCCCCCACGAGAGCGTTGACGAGCTGCCCGACGAGCGCAAGTGCCTCACCGTCGGTATGTACGGCGCTTGTGACTTCTACACTCTCAAGGGTATCTGCAATAAGATCCTGACCCTTGCGGGAGTTGTCGGCATCGAGTACACCGCAGAGGAGAACAACAGCGCGTATCATCCCGGCCGTTGCGCCACCGTTACCGATAAGAAGGGCGCAAAGCTGGCCGTTCTCGGTCAGATCCACCCCTCCGTCGCCGCCAACTACGGCTTCAGCGCACCCGTTTACTGCGCTGAGATCGATATGGAGGCAGTTTGCGACGCCGCCAATAAGAAGATCGAGTATAAGCCCCTGCCCAAGTTCCCCGCTTCCACCCGTGACTTCTCCTTCGTTTGCGAGGATGACCTCCAGGTCGGCACCATCGCAAAGATCATGGAAAAGGCCGGCGGCAAGCTGACCGAAGCGGTCGAGCTCTTTGACATCTACCGCGGACCGCAGGTCGGCGAGGGTAAGAAGAGCGTCTCCATGCGCGTAACTCTCCGCGCCGCAGACCGCACCCTCACCGTCGAGGAGGTCGAGAAGGTCTCCCAGAAGATCCTCAAATCCCTCGAAAAGGACCTCGGAATTACGCTGAGATCTTAATTTACCAATAAAAAACGATCCCGAACTTGATTCGGGATCGTTTTTTGTTAATGAGTAAAGACCGACAAATCGGAGTTTATTTGAAAGATTTTTTTCGAGAACCT
>JAFVYX010000056.1 GCA_017500625.1 Clostridia bacterium
CACTTCGATGATGATCGAGAGGTTACGGCCGGGACGGACGGGAATGGTCATGGAGGGGATCGAGATGCCGAGGATCTCGGTGCGCTCCTCGTCGATACCGAGGCGATCGTACATCTTGCCCTGCACCCACGGCTCAAGGTTCACGATGAGGTCGATCTTCTCGGAGTTCTTGACGGCGCCCATACCGAACAGGCGACGCACGTCCACAACGCCGATGCCGCGCAGCTCCACGTAATGGCGAATGATCTCGGGGGCCTCGCCGACCAGCGTTTTGGCCGACACGCGCTTGATCTCGACGGCATCGTCGGCAATGAGACGGTGGCCGCGCTTGACAAGCTCAATGGCCGTCTCGCTCTTACCGACGCCGCTGTCACCGAGCAAAAGCACACCCTCGCCGTAGACCTCAACGAGAACGCCGTGGCGCGTGATGCGCGGGGCAAGACGAAGATTCAAAAAGGCAATGAGGGCAGCCATAAACTCACTGGTGCGCTCCTCGGTCAAAAGCACGGGAACGCCGTGGCGCTCGGCCAGGGCCAGCCCCTCCGCATCCAGCGCAAGGCCCGAGGTGATGACGGTGGCCACGGGGTGCGTCGAGAAAAACGCATCGAGGCAGGCGTGGCGCTTGTCCCCGTCCATACAACGGAGATAGTGCATCTCGGTCTTACCGATGATCTGCACGCGGTCGGCCTCGTAATACTCGTAAAAGGAAGCCAGCTGAAGTCCCGGGCGGTTGACGCGCGGCACCGAGAGGAAAATATCCTCAGCGGGCTTTGGGAGATACACGGTGCGAAGGCCAAGCTCCTTCATGGTGTCGGCCAGCGATACGGTGTACCGCTCCTCGCTCTGAAACGCTTCCATAGGTTTTGTCTCCTTATCCTTAGTCTTCCCCTTAAGTATAGCACATCGGGAAAAACTTTGCAAGAAAAACTCTCATACTTGTCACTTCCTGATTTTATTCATATAAAATTAACAAAACTGTGGTATAATATGTCCGAAAGACCATTCAATACGGAAGGACGCTTTATGAAACACCGCTTTTTGAGAGCGATGACGCTCCTCTTGGCGCTTCTTATGCTGACGGCGCCCCTGACGGCGTGCGGCGACGGCTACTACAAGCCCGTGGAATCCACGGAGCTTGAGGCCACGCCCGTGTTCACGTTGGGCGAGGACACCGTGAATTTTGAGGTGCTGTCTACCTTTTTCCACAACCGCTGTGAGAACACCCCCGGCTTTTCCGACACCTATTTTACGGGGGCGGACGGCGGGGAGCGCTTCTCTACCGTGATGAGGGAAGCGATCGGTGAGATCGCCCTCGTCTATGCGATGCTCTCGCTTTGCCGCGAGGTGGGGATCGACCCGTACAGCGAGGAGATGGACACGGCGGTCAACGAGACGATCAAAACGAGCGTGGACGGCGGCACCTTTGGGGAATACGAGATCCGCGGCTTCGATTCCTACGAGGATTACCTCACCTACCTCCGCCGTGAGTTTCACATGAACGATGCCGTTAACCGCCTGATGATGCGGTACGCCGAATGTGAGGAAGCCCTTTCCGATCATTACGCCAAAAGCTATGCCTACACCGAGGCCGACGTGCGCGATTTTTTTGAAAGCGACGGGTGCATTCGCATTCTTTGGGTCTCCCGCTTCGAGAATTCGGGTGGGCTTGACCGCGCCGACAATCTGGCGCTCATGGAATCGGCCCGTCAGAAGCTGCGCGGCGCCGATCCCTACAAGGCACTCCAGTATTCGCTGGAGCCGACCACCGATTTTCACCTCGGCCGTCACACGCTGGACAGCGCCTATTACGGCAAGCTGATCGAGGCGGCCTACGCTCTGCCCGTCGGCGGTGTCAGTGAGGTCATCGACCTCGGCTCCGAGGGGCTGTTCGCTCTCCGCCGCATGCCGAAGGAGGCCGCCGCGCTGTCCCAGCGCTACGAGGAGATCGCCAAGGTCTACCTCGGCGAGGTGATGTACGGCAAGATCGATGCGATCGCCGCCGAGCTCTTGAATGGTATCGTTTATACCGAATTCTTTTCTACGCTGACTGCCGAGGACATTCTGGGAGAATCCTGACGATGACACGCGCCACCTATTCCTTTCTTGACGGAGCCCCGCTGGCGGGCGAGGGCAACCGCTCCCTCCCCACCGAGAGCGGCTCGGCGTGGGACGCCCGTGTGGCCGCCGACGCCACCTTTCCTCTGACGGCAGAGGAGCAGGAGGCAGACGCTCTGGCGGCTCGCATTTTTGACGACCTTGCCGCCCATACCGAGCACGAGCGGAGCCGCCGCGTGGCAACGCATTTCCCCACGCTTTACGAAATGCTCTGCGAGTATTCGGCCGAGTATCCCACGCTCTCCTTTATGCCGATGCCCACCTCACCCGAGGTGATGACGGTATCGGTCTCGTGCTATGCCCTTCTTTTCTGCTTCGGTGCGGTGGCCTACGCTGCCGACTGCGAGGCACGGCCGCTCTCGGTCGGCTACGTGGCCGAGGAGGAGAGCATCGCCCTCTCACTGACCGCCGCCGAGGGCGCACCGCTTCTCTCGCCCCACCGCCTTGACGTTTTGAAAAAGCTGGCAGAGGTCTCGGGCTTTTCCATCGAAGCGCAGGACGGGCCGCCATCGACCGTCACGCTTCGTCTTGCGCGCCACGTGCCCGACGTCATCACCACGGCGGCGACCTCTTTGCCCTGGCTGCGCCGCGCCTTTTTCCTTGCCCGTTATTATTTCTACTGATCGATCTGTGGCAGAATTGCTCTTGGCAATTCTGCCACTTTCTTTTGCTCTCTGTGGCACATAAATGCCGCGCGCCGCGTACAAATTAATGGAGAATTCACGAAAGGCGGCACGCATTCTATGAAGCTACTCAAAAAACTAACCTCCGCCGTCTCGCTCCTTCTGCTTCTTTCGCTGTTACTTATAGCGGGAGCAGTACGGGTGGCGGACGCGCATCTCCCTCACTCGGTCTCGGTCCTTCGGGGCGACGAGCCGTCGGTTCCCACGTTCATCACACTGACACCCGAGGGCGAGGGTGAGAGCCGAGGGCCTGTGACAACACAGGTAGCCACCGCCCGTCTCTTTGGCGTTTTTCCCGTAAAGCGCGTCAAGATCAAAAGCTACGAGGAGATGTGGCTTTGCCCCGGCGGTGACGTTTTTGGGATCCGTATCCGCCTCGGAGGAGCGATGGTGACCGCCCTTTCCGAGGTCCGCGACGCGGACGGCCACGCGCGCCACCCGGGGCGCGAGGCGGGGCTTCTCCCCGGTGACCTCATCACCGCGGTGGGAGGAGTGACGGTCAAAACGGCGGAGGATCTCTCGCGTGCGGTCGCCGCCTCGGAGGGGCGACCGCTGTCGCTGACGATCCAGCGGGGCGACGGCACGCACACCCTGACGCTTACCCCCGCCTATTCGCAGGCGGCGGGGGGCTTCCGCGCGGGTCTTTTCGTTAAGGACCAGGCCGCAGGCATCGGCACCGTGACATTCATTGACCCCAAGACGGGCGAGTTCGGCGGCCTCGGTCACGGCGTGTACGACAGCGAAACGGCATCTCTCCTGCCAATCGAGCGCGGGGCGGTGACGGGTGTCACCCTCAGCGGCGTCGTACCGGGGGCGGCGGGTGCTCCCGGTGAGCCGCGCGGCCACCTCACGGACGAGAAGTGCGGCACCCTGCTCTCGAATACCGACTGCGGCGTGTTCGGCGTTCTGGCCGATGAGAGAACCACGGCCGAGGCGATGCCGATCGGGCTTGCCTCCTCGGTGCACGTGGGGGCGGCCACGATCCGCTGCACCCTCCGCGACGGCGTGACCGAGGAATACGGCATCGAGATCACCGAGCTCCGCAAGGGGGGCGGCGCCACCAAATGCTTCTCGATCCGCGTGACCGATGCGCGCCTGCTCGCCGAAACGGGCGGCATTGTGCAAGGTATGTCGGGCTCGCCGATACTCCAGGACGGCAAGCTCATTGGCGCTGTGACGCATGTGATGATCTCAGACCCGACGGCGGGCTACGGGATCTTCATTGAGAATATGCTCGCCGCGGCGGACGGCGAGCTTCGGCAAGCGGCGTAAAAAAGGCACCCCGAAGGGTGCCTTTTCGGTTGGCCCGGTGCGCGGCCTCACGGAGCAGAAAGCGGTCAATCGTAAAAAACGGCCCCCCGAAGGGTGCCCCCCGCGGCCTCACGAGGCAGAAATCGAGCAGAAATTGGCGATCTTGCCCCGACGGCGTATGACAGATACCGAGCTGTACGAGAGGTGGGAATACCGGACGGAGCAGATCCTCCTTGCCGTGCCGCGGACACGCCCCGAGTGTGCGGCGGCCGAGCCGTATGCCCTTGACGAGGAGAGCATACGGAGCAAGGCATACCTTGCGGACAGCACTCCCGCGGTGCCCCTCGCTCTTTTTTCAGAAGTCCCCTTTGTGCTGCTGGCCCCCAATAACGATACGCGCATTCGTGCCGACCGTATGCTTCGTGAGGCGGACATCACCCCCGAGATCGCGCTGGAGGTGCAGCAGCAGGCCACCGCCTATATGATCGCCGCCACGGGGATGGGGGCGGTCTTCATCAGCGATATGGCGGTGGAGAAGCTGCCCGCGCATGGGGCCCTTGCCTATTACAAGCCGGGGAGCGAGGCCGCTCGACGGAGCGTCTACTTCACTATGAAGAAGCACAAGCAAAAGACAAGAGCTGTCGAGGAGTTTTTGCGCCTGATTACCGAGAATAAGTAAAAAAGCACGACCACCCGGCTGTGGTCGTGCCGTTTGCTTGACAGAGCTCCTTTTATTCAGCAAGTTTTGTTTACAAAACCGTCCGTTCTTAAAAAATAGCGCCAGCATAGTGGAAAAGGATAGACCTCCCTATCTTTTTTTGCGGAACGCTTGCACAGCGGCGCGGCGGTGTGATATAATGGAAGAAAAACGGAGGAGGCGCGATATGGAGATCGTAGACGCGCACGCGCACGTATATGAACGACTGGCGGGCTTTGGCCCCCGGGGCGAGGGCCGCGCCGTCGGCGGTGGCGTTATGGAATGGGCCACGGGCGAGCGCGAGCAATTTCTCCGTCCCGAGGACGGTGACCTCGGCTTTTCCTACGATCGCCTTGTCGAACGCATGGACGAGGCGGGCATTTCCCGCGCCGTCCTTTTGCAATGCTGCAATTACGGTTTTGCCAACGGCTACGTGGCCGAGGCGGTGACCGCTTATCCCGACCGCTTTCTCGGCGTGGGGGTGCTAGACCCCTTTTGCGGACGGGCGGCGGACATTTTTCGTCACCTTACCGAAACAAAGGGCTTTTCTGCGGTGAAGCTTGACCTTTCCGAAAGGTTTGGCCTTGTCGGCTACCACCCCGAGCTGGCGGTGGACGGTGAGGTGTGCGAGTTTCTCTTCTCCTTGGCCGAGGAGCGCGGTGTTCCCGTCACCTTGGATACCGGCCCCCTCGGTACAAGGTCGCTGGATCCCGAGGCGATCGCACGCGTGCTTGACCGCCACCCACGCCTCACCCTCGTCCTTGCGCACGCCCTGTTTCCTTCCCCCACCGACGGACGCAACGGGGAACGCTTGGCGATCCTGCGGTCGCTGGCGGGCGCCGACCTTTACGTTGACACCGCTTCCTTGGCTATCGACACCCCCGCGGTGCAGGCCTATCTGCGCGCCGCCACAGACCTTTTGGGAGTCGACCGCGTCATGTTCGGCACCGACGTTCCCGGCGCCCTCAAGGCCCGCAGTTACGCCACCATGGTCGATGCCGTCCGCCCCCTCTTTTCCACCGAGGAGCTGCCCCTCGTCCTCGGACAAAACGCCCTGCGCGTCTATGGAAAAAGACTGTAAACATTTGAAAATGCAAAAGGCACCCCGTGGGGTGCCTTTTCGGTTATGCCCCACCGCCCTCACGGAGCAGAAATCGAGCAGAAATTGGCGCTCTTGCTCCGAAGGCGTATGAAAATACGTCAAGTGAGCAAGAACGGCAATAGAAAAGGCACCCCGGAGGGTGCCTTTTCGGTTATGCCGATTTCTGGCCGTGAGAGAGGATTAGAGCTCGGCGAAATACTTGATGGTGCGAACCATCTGGCTGGTGTAGGAGTTCTCGTTGTCGTACCACGAGACCACCTGCACCTGCGAGGTGCCGTTGTCGAGGTTGATGACCATCGTCTGCGTGGCGTCGAAGAGCGAGCCGTAGCGCATGCCGATG
>JAFVYX010000011.1 GCA_017500625.1 Clostridia bacterium
ATGCCCGAGCAGCCGATGGTTTCAACGAGCGCCTCCTCGATGATGCCGTTCTTCACGTTCAGCGAGAGCTTGCAGGCGCCCTGCTGAGGGGCACAGCAGCCCACACCGTGGGTATAGGCGGAAATATCGGTGATCTGCTTGGCCTCGATCCACTTGCCCTCCTCGGGAATGGGGGCGGGGCCGTGGTGGGGGCCCTTGGTAACCACGCACATGTGCTGCACTTCCGTGCTCATTGCGTAAGGGGCTTCACTTACGTTGCTCATTATTCTTTCTCCTTTGTTAGCTTACTTGATGGAATGCGTGCGACCTTACTTCACGATCTCGCCAAACACCTCACCCGCGGCTGCGGCGGCGTTCGACTCATCGGTGTCGATGTGCATGGCCAGTGCAAACTTCTCGCTCACACGGACGACCACACCGCCAAAGGTGAGAGGACGGGGGGTATCCAGCTTGACCGAAACGATCTCCTTGTCCGAAACGCCGGCAGCGGCCGCATCGGCAGGGGTCATGTGAATGTGGCGCTGAGCGGCGATCACACCCTCCGAAAGCTCGACCTCACCGCAGGGGCCGACAAGCTTGCAGCCCATGGTACCCGCAATGTCACCGCTCTCACGCACGGCGGCGGTAACGCCAATGGCGCGCGCATCGCTGAGCGAGAGCTCCACCTGGCTGGCAGGACGCACAGGACCGAGAACGCTGGCGGCGATCTCACCGCGCGGGCCAACGACCTTCACGCGCTCCTCGCAGGCAAACTGGCCGGGCTGGCTCAGATCCTTCTTTTTGGTCAGGGTGTGGCCGGCGCCGAACAGCGTCTCCACGTCCGCCGCGGTCAAGTGAACGTGACGGGCAGAAGTCTCAACAAGAACCTTCATAAGTACTCTCCTTTATACATAATTCTTACCTTGTATATTATAGCACCGAAAATCCTATTTGTAAATGAGTAAAAGCGAAGATTTTTGCAAAAACTAAAGAAAAAAGAAAAAGGGGGACAAGGTATGGACGGAAACGATGCCGCCACCGTCACAAAAAGCGAGGAGCGCGAGGCCATTCGCGATATGGGTGCCTTAGCGATCCCCTCGCCGCGCGACAAATTTTTCTGCGTGAGCATCGTCGGGCAGATCGAGGGGCACTCCCTCCTCGATACCACGCAGAAAAGCACCAAGTACGACCACCTCATTCCTCTCCTTGTCTCGCTGGAGCAGGACGCGGGCGTGGAGGGGATCCTCGTCCTGCTCAATACCCTTGGCGGCGACGTTGAGGCGGGCCTTGCCATCGCCGAGGTCATCGCCTCGCTCCGCAAGCCCACCGTCTCGGTCGTGCTCGGCGGCGGCCACTCGATCGGCGTCCCCCTCGCGGTGGCGGCCAAGCGGAGCTTTATCGTGCCCTCCGCCACCATGACGGTCCACCCCGTCCGCACCAGCGGTATGGTGCTGGGCGTGTCCCAGAGCTTTGACTACCTGGAGCGGATGCAAAACCGCATTCTCCGCTTCATCTCCTCCCACTCCCACATCGCGGAGGAGGAGCTACGCGCGCGCATGCTCCGCACCGATGAGCTGGCCAATGATATCGGCTCGGTCCTTGACGGCGAGGCCGCCGTGGCCGCGGGGCTCATCGATGGGATCGGCGGCATCGGGGAGGCGCTTGACGCCCTCCGCGAGATGAAGGGGTAGAAGAACCGGCGCCATTGCCGGAGCAGACCTTAACGCCGATGAAGCCCTGTCGGCTGTTGAGGGCCGGAAGTCAAAAAGGAGACCGAGCGGTGGCTTGGTCTCCTTTTTCTTGTCGGGGTTCTTTTACAGCGTCTTGACAAAGCAGCGTCGGCGCTTGTGCTGCTCCTTTTCAAAGATGTTCCATTGCGAGAGGATCTTGGCGTTTGTCTCCAGCTGCGGACCGGTCTCGGCGTATTCGATGCCGTTCTCCCAGGCGGAATGCATCACGTGATTGAGAATGACGGCGTTGATGCCCACGCTCTGCATGTCGGGGTGCACCGCGATCAGGAACATATCGAGGGCGTTGTTCTTATGTAAGGCGCGCAGAACGCCGATCCAGCCGGTGGGGAAGAGGCGACCGTGGCTCTTCTGGAGAGCCGCCGCCATCGAGGGGGCCGCCACACCGAAGGCCACAAGATCCTCGTTTTTGTCAAGGATAAAGCAGGTGTACTTCGGGTTGATGAGGGGCACGAACTTGTTGGCGTACCGCGTGACCTGCGCGTCCGAAAGCTCGACCGTGCCGTAAAGGTGTGAGTAGGCGATGTTCACCAGCTGGAACACCTTTTTGATGAGGGGCTTGAAGTCGCGCTTCGAGTGGACTGTTGCCACGTGCAGGTCGTTGGCCTTCAGGACGTGGTTGGACACGCGCCCCAGCATCGCGGCGGCACGACTCCCCGGCTCGGGCGTGTAGACCTTGTACTCCAGCCAGTCCACGTCCTTGATGTAGCCAAGGCGAGTGAGGTGGTCAAGGTAGTAGGGGTGATTGTAGTAGGTGATGAACATGCTGCGCTTGTCAAAGCCCTCGACCAGCATGCCCTCGGGGTCAAGGTCGGTGAATCCCAAGGGGCCGTGGACCTCGTTGCAGCCCATGGTCTTGGCCCAGGCCTCGACTGCGCCGAACAGGGCGTCCGAGACCTCGGCGTCGTCGATAAAGTCGACTTGGGAAAAGCGCATACGGAGATTGCCCCACTTCTCGTTCGATTTGTGGGAGAGGATCGCAGCAATGCGCCCCACCACCTCGTCGTCGCGGTAGGCCAGAAAGCACTTGGCATCGCAGTAGGTGAAGGCGGGGTTCTTTTTTCTGTTCCAGTTGTCAAAGTCGTCGCCAAGCATGGAGGGGACAAACTCGGGGCACCCTCGGTACAGCTTTTGCGGATAGAGGAGAAAGGCTTTGAGCTGCTTTCTCGTCTTAACTTCCTTAATGGTGACCATAGAGGTTCCTTTCTTTCATAAGGAAAATACGAAGATATTATACCGCATCGTCACCGTTTTGTCAAACTATAATTTTCCAAAGCCCCGTGTCCGCGCGGGGCGCGCTCACGGCGGCGGCTCGGCTTACGCTACGGCCCTTTCACAATAAAAAGACACTTGCCGGGCGAAAATGGAGTTTTTATGTAAATCAAACTATACGAAATTGAATGAAATTTCCTCGAAATCTTCCCTTGAAAAAATTTTTATCGCCTTGACGGCTCCGCGAAAATATGGTATGATAAGCATATACGTATCCCGCTGTACCGCAAAGGAGAAAGAGATGAGAAGAAAAGCGCTGCGCACCCGCATATTCCTGGTGATCCTGACCGTTGTCCTTTTGACGGCGGGGGTCCTGGCGATTTTGCATTTTATCCCCCAAAAGCCCAAGGGAACGCTGGCGGAGGCCTCGGTCGTCCGTGCCTCGCTCTCCAGCAACCTCTCCTCCTC
>JAFVYX010000057.1 GCA_017500625.1 Clostridia bacterium
CCGCCGCGCACCCCGAATGTAACTTTTACGCTATGGAAAAGGTGTCGGACGTCCTTGTCCTCGCCGCCGAGCGTGCCGTGCGCGAGGCCGACACCCGCCCCGATAACCTGCGCTTTGTGAACGGTGACGCGCGCGACCTCGCCGCCTATTTTGCCGAGGGAACGCTCGATGCGATCTACCTGAACTTCAGCGATCCGTGGCCCAAGGCGGGACACGCCAAGCGGCGCCTCACGCACCGCGCCTTCCTTACGTCCTACGTCTCGCTTCTCCGCGACGGCGGCGCCATCTGCCTCAAGACCGATAACGCGGGCCTTTTTGCCTTCACCCTCGAGGAGCTGGCCGCCATCGGCCTCGCACCCGATTGGCAGACCGACGATCTCCACGCCTCTCCGATGGCCGAGGGCAACGTGATGACCGAGTATGAGCGCGCCTTCTCCTCACAGGGAATGCCGATCCACGCCCTGCGTGTCACCGTCCGAAAGTAAAGAATACCTTACATGAAACGGTACGGACGGCTCCTCCGCGGAGCGCCGTGCCGTTCTTTTATCGGCCCCCGTCTCCCAAAGGAGCAGAAGGGCCAAAAGAGCGGCCAGAAGAAAAGCGAAGATATAAAAATAGGGGCGAAGATCGCGCATAAGGAAGGAATCCCCCTCAAAGGTTGGTATAAAAGCCGCCCAAGGCGAGGAAACTAATCGCAAAGCGACGTGGCGGTCCTACGGTTATTTTTTTCCGAACGCGCAAAAATATTCTTGACGGCGCCACGGCTTTATGGTAAAATATAGGCAGGAGAGAGGGGCACCGCCCCCCTTGCTTTGACTGTCAACGTCCGCGCGGACGGGAAAGGAGCGTCGGTATGTCGCAGAATAAATTTGAGATCTTTGATGAGGCGCGTGATTTTATGGCGCGCACCCGCCCCATTTTTGTGGAGCACCACGATTTTTCGGCCAAGCTCTTCCGTGATAAGGAGGCCACCGAGCCGTGCTTCTCCTTCGCCGCGAAGGGTGAGAACCGCTTTGATATCTACAAAATCCTTGGCGGAGTGCTGCTTTTCTTCGTCTCGCTCTGCTCGCTTCGCATCTATTTCTCGGTCAAAAAGGCCCGCCGCCGCCGCAAAAAGGAGCTGCGCCGCAAGGCCAAGCAAAAGGCATAAAAAAGCATCGGGAGCCCCACGGGCTCCCGATGCTTTTTTTTGTTTGCTTTTCTTTCTCACGCCGCGAAGGGATTCCCGAACAGAAGCGTGAGGAGCGAAAGGGCCAAGGGAATGGTGATGACGGCCAGGGTGTGCGAGATGAGCGTCATGCCCGCGCCCGTCTTCGGGTTGCCGCCGTACGCCTCAGGGAAGACCACGGTGTTGAGCCCGAGCGCCGCGCCCGTGGCGATAAAGGCGTAATACAGCACCTCGTTTCCGATCGAAAGCCCGAAAAGGGCACCTGCCGCGGTCTTCAGGCCGAAGACCACCGCCACGATCACCGAGGGCAGGAGCGTCAGGCGGAGCGCCGTGGCGACGTAGACCTTACGGTCGGTGAGCATCTCCTTCAGGGGGTAGGAGGCGATCGTGAAGCCCGCCAGCAGCATCGCCACGGGGCCCATGCACGCGCGGAGCGCGTCAAGCGAGCCGACGACAAAGGCGGGCAGGTAAGAGGTGAGGCCCGTAAGACCGAAGAAAATACCGAGGAACATTGCGACCATAGGCGGATTCACGAGCTTTCGGAGCGCGCCGCCCTTGTCCCCGGGGATCATACGGCTGATGCCCCAGGTGTAGATCGCCACGCTGATCGGCAGGCAGAAGAGCTTATAATAGGAAAGGATCTCGTCACCGAAGAGTCCCTGCACCACGGGGTCGCCCATATAGCCGCTGTTGGCAAAGGTCAGGGCGTACAGGTACACGCCGTGTGCGCCCGTTCCCGGCTTGGCAAACAGGCGAGAGAGGGGGATCGCGATGCCGATCGCCACAAACACGCCACAGGCGGCCAGGACGAGGTTTTGCGCGTGCGTGCCGACCGTTTCGACCGTGCAGTAGCGCGCCATGGTGGTAAAGCTGAGCGCCGGGCAGAACACCCAGGTCTCCAGCTTGGCCATGGTCTTGCCGGCGTTATCGGGCAAAAGGCGGAGCTTTTTTGCCGTAAAGCCCACGGCGATGCAGAAAAAGAGAGTGAGCATCGGCGTGAGAGTGGCAAGAAAGGTGGAGAGCATCGCTTACTCCTCGGTCGGCAGGTAACCGCGCCACACGAGGTGGTTCTTGAGAAGCCCTGTCCACTGTGCCACGTGCGGCTGCTGGGGCGCTCTCCCAAGACCGTGACCGCCTACGGGGAAGACGTGCATCTCGCAGGGGACCCCCAGCTCACGCAGGCGCGCTGCGTAGAGATAGCTGTTGGTGACGTTGACGCTCGTGTCGGTCGAGGTGTGCCAGATAAAGGCGGGCGGCGTTTTCTCGTCGGCGATCGCCTCGGGGCTGTAGGCCGCCTTGTCGGGACAGTCGTCGCCGAGCAGCTTGCGGTAGGAGCCGCCGTGGCTGTATCTCTCGTCCGAGGAGATGACGGGATAGCAGAGGATCTGCAGGTTGGGTGTGGGGTCGATCGCGTCAAGCGCGTCCACCCCCTCGCCCTCCACCGCGGGGCGGTAGGTCGAAACGAAGGCGGCAAGGTGCCCGCCCGCCGAGGAGCCGATCACGGCGATCTTATCGGCATCGATGCCAAGCGACTCAGCGTTGGCGCGGAGATAGCGCACGGCACGGCGCGCATCGAGCAGGGGGGCGGGGAAGAGGGGCGGATCGTCGGGATTCTCGGCCACGCGGTAGGAGAGGACAAAGGCCTCCATGCCCCACTCGTTAAACATCTCGGCGTAGCCCTCCCCCTCGTGCTTGGCACGGTGGGTATAGCCGCCGCCCGGGAAGACGATGACGGCCGCACGCGTTTTCTTGACTGCGGGAGAGAAGCGTGTAAGGACCGGCTCCTCGACACAGCGGCCGGGAACGGAATCCCAAAGATGGTAGATGTTCATAAAAAGACTCCTTATAAGTAATGAATAACTTACGCTTGTAGTATAGCACTCCCCCCCTTGGGTGTCAATACGGAGGGGAGAAAAATCAAAGAAATTTGTCGGCAAAATCGGGGAACATGGCCGAAAGGCCACGCTCCGAGACCACAGCGTCCACGTCCGAAAGATGGCAAAGCGTCTCAAGGCAACCCTCCCCCACCTTTTGCGAGTCCAGCATCAGGACACGGCGGCGGGAGGCGGCCATCATGGCGCGGCGCACGCCGTTCTCGGCAATGGCGTTGTCGGTCAGGCGCCCGTCAAGCGTGAGGGTGCGCACCGAGAAAAAGCAAACATCGGCATTGAAGCGGCGGATATACTCCTCGGCGTGGCTACCGACGTAGGCATAGGTGTCGGCGGCCAGCTCGCCCCCCGTCACAAAGGTCTTGACGCGGCTCTCGGCCAGAATGAGGGCGGCCTTGGCGCTGTTGGTTACCACAACGATTGACGTGCGCTCCCCGATCACGCGCAGAAGCGCCAGCGCCGAGGAGGAGGAGTCCACCATGACCGTGTCGCCGTCCTTGATCAGCCCGAGGCACTTCTTGCCGATCGCGGTCTTGGCGTCGGAATGCTCGCGCTCGCGGAGCGAGAGCGGTAGGTTCTCCCCGCGGTCGGCACGCGTCGCCGCACCCCCGTGCGTCCTTGTCAGCTTTCCCGCCGCCGAGAGGGCGGCAAGATCGCGCCGTACCGTGGGCTCCGAGACGTACAGCGCACGGGCAAGCTCGGTGACCGAGGCCGCCTTATGCTCGCGCAGATACTCGAGGATCGTCGCCTCGCGCTCCTTATGGGCCATACCGTTTCTCCTTTGCGCTTTTGATCGTTTGATCGCGAATCTGTCGAAAAACCCTCAAAATTTGAACGCTTCGATCAAAAAAACGGGGTGATATTGACAAATACGATCAAAACGATTATAACATATAGTGGAAACGAAATCAATAGCAGATAAGGAGATTGTCATGGCAAAAGTAATTTTGGACTGGAAAACCGCCGCCGAATTTATTGAGGACGCCTTTGTGGGCGCGGGCGTGCCGCGTGAGGACGCGCGCATCTCGACCGACGTGCTTCTGGAAAGCGACCGCCGCGGCATTGAGTCGCACGGCTGCAACCGCTTCAAGCCCGTCTATATCGACCGCATCAAGGCGGGGATCCAGAACCCCGTGACCAATTACGAGATCATCAAGGAGACTCCTACCACCGCTGTGGTCGACGGCCACGACGGCATGGGCCAGGTCATCGGCTACCGCTCGATGAAGCTGGCGATCGAGAAGGCCAAGCAGTACGGCATGGGCATGGTCGTTGTCCGCAACTCCTGCCACTACGGTATCGCGGGCTATTACGCCTCGATGGCGGCCTCGGCCGGCTGCATCGGTATGACGGGCACCAACGCCCGCCCCTCGGTCGCGCCGACCTTCGGCGTTGAGGGCATGTTTGGCACCAACCCCTTCACCGTCGGCATTCCCACCGACGAGGACTTCGATTTCATCTTCGACTGTGCCACCTCGATCACCCAGAACGGTAAGGTCGAGTACTACGAGCGCATCGGTGAGGACGTCCACCCCGGCACGATCATCGATGACGAGGGCAACCCCGTCACGGGCGATGCGGGCGTGGCGCTCAAAAAGATCCGCAACGGTACGGCGGCCCTCACCACCCTCGGCGGCATCGGCGAGGCCCTCGGCGGCTATAAGGGCTACGGCTTTGCCCTGATCGTGGAGCTCCTCTCGGCCGCCCTGCAGGACGGTATGTACGGTAAGGACCTTGACGGCAAGGACGAGAACGGCAACATTCGTCCCTACGGCCTCGGCCACTTCTTCATTGCGATCGACACGGATCACTTCCTCGGCGAGGAGCTGTGCCGCAAGAAGGCGGGCGATATCCTCCGCGCCGTCCGTGCCTCGAAGCGCGCCCCCGGCGCCGACCGCATCTATACGGCGGGCGAGAAGGAGTACGAGATCTGGCTCTCGCGCCGTGACAGCGGTGTGCCAATCAACGAGTCGGTCCAGAAGGAAATGATCAACGTGAGAAACGAGCTTGGTCTTACCAAGTACGTCTTCCCGTGGGAAAAGTGAGGCAACGTTATGGCAAGAAATTACGCAGAGGAATCCCTTAAAAAGCATTACGAGTGGCGCGGTAAGATCGAAGTCACCCAAAGAGTCGAGGTCAAGGACCGCGAGGACCTCTCGCTCGCCTACACCCCCGGCGTCGCCACGCCCTGCCTTGAGATCCAGAAGGACGAGCAGAAGTCCTACGACCTGACGCGCCGTTGGAACACCGTGGCCGTCATCACCGACGGCACCGCCGTCCTCGGTCTGGGCGACATCGGTCCGGAGGCCGGTATGCCCGCCATGGAGGGCAAATGCGTGCTGTTCAAGAGC